>JBGZJM010000041.1:0-2888 GCA_041848845.1 Petrimonas sp.
AAATCGTTTCAAAAATCGTCCACACAATTGCCGCCAAGAGCACAGCCAAATAAACAAATACCCCGCTGTTGTAAGGCAAGCCGATTTTGTTTACGAAAAATAACTCGAACCATCCTCCTACCCTGGTGAACCCGGGTACAATGCTGTACATCAACAGAAAAATCAATCCGAAAGAGAGTAACACGGCAACCGTTCCGTTTTTCAACCCCGGCTTTTCCGCTTTTCTGAAATAATAAACCAGACAAATTGCCGGAATGCATAGCAGGTTCAACAAATGAACGCCTATGGAAATGCCCATGATATAAGCTATAAGAATCAGCCATTTATCGGAATGTGGTTTTTCACGGTTTTCGTCCCACTTAAGAATCAACCAAAAAACAAGCGAGGTAAGCATTGACGAGAAGGCATACACTTCGGCTTCAACAGCAGAAAACCAAAATGTGTCGGAAAACGAATAACTCAAGGCTCCGATTATCCCGCAAGCCGTAATCAGAAACATTTGAAGTCCGTTTAACCCTTTTGCCGAATCCCGATTACCGGCAAGCAGTCTTCTCGCCAGATGCGTAATTGTCCAAAAAAGGAAAAGAACGGTGAAAGCGCTCATCAATGCCGACATGGCATTGATGCTTTTAGCCACCAAGGCCGGATCAGGCGCAAATTGCGAAAAAAGGTTGCCGACGAGCATAAAAAACGGTGCTCCCGGAGAGTGACCGATCTCGAGTTTACAAGCCAGCGAAATAAATTCACCGCAATCCCACAGACTGGCAGTAGGCTCTATCGTGAGGAGATACACGGTGGCGGAAACCACAAAAACGGTCCATCCTGCAAGCAAGTCAATTTTTTTAAAATCAATATTCATAGGATTAAAAACTTTTACCTTCACTAAAGTTGATCGCCCGCCATTGCCCTGCGCGAACAGGCATCGATTGGCGAAGGTAACAGGACATTCGTTTCCGGGACTGTTTTTTGGATAACATTTTTATCACAAGTTACAATCCATTTTGTCTCAATAAATTAACCTGTCCATATTCGGCCGGAAATTTTCCTTTATTTGCGGTAAAAGTTGTATTTTTGTGGCAAGAACAAGCATGTCATGGCTCAATGGAAAAAATACAATACACGGTTGTCCGCATGGCCACGAATTATTTTGTCTGCGGTTGCCGGATTTATCGTGTTGTTGGCTGTTGCCCAATTTAAAGCGGAGGAAGAGGAGTTCCGCGAAAGCATCACCCCCATGCTACTTCAATCCGTCAACGAAGAGATTTCGGAAAAACTACAAAAGGAAGGCACTTATTACCAAAAAGAACCCGACAACAGGGAGAAGACAGGCAGGTACGTTCTTATGACCATTCAAACCGGAGACACCATTATCGAATTCTATCGCAAAAAGGAAGACTCCCTGACCGAAGCGCGGCATTCGCTGCAAAGTTTTTTAGCGCGCGTGTACGACATTAACCCCGACAATGTCAACGCGTTGTTCCAGAAAAAGTTTGACCAAAAAGGCATTTCGGCGAAGACATTTATAGCCGTTTCGTACGAAAACACCACCCGGATAAGCGGAGACACCGCCAACTGCAACATAAAATACAGTACGCCGCCAATCAGCCAGGGATTGATGGATGAAATCCAATACCAAGGTTTTGTGAGTTATCCGAAAAGTACGATCATTAAACGGATGCCGAAACATTTAATCCTTGCTTTTCTTTTTCTGGAAATCATTTTATTGGCAGGTTATTTTCACACGCTTTCAAAAGAAAGAAAAGTCCGTCCCGACCGTATCCTGAAAGGAAAAGACGGAAATTACCACATTGGACTGGTGTGGTACGATTCCGCACGAATGGAGTTACACAAAGACAATAGGTCGACAAAACTGACTCAACAACAGCAAAGAATTCTGGATATGTTGCTGGAGAACCCCGATAACAGCGTCGAGAAGAATGTTTTGCAGGACACATTCTGGCCAGGAAGCACCACGGCTTACAACAGCATGACCACAGCCATGAACCGCCTGCGGATCGCGTTGCAAGATGCCGGTTCGGATTTCGATCTTTCTACCAAAAAAGGAATGAACAAGTATGTATTGGAGTTCAAAGCATCTTCTCCATCACCCAATTGGTACGCATGGCCGAATAACAATCGCTGACGGGATAATCTCCTTTGCCATTGAGATAGTTTACAATGCTTTGATCGTAAAAATACCCGGCTAATTCCGCATCACGGCGCATCACCGCAACCGATAAAACCCCAGTGAATCATATTTCAATGGAAAGTTAGAAGTAATCTCTTGGATTTCTTATATCCCCTGTAAGAAACAAGCGCCAGAACGATAACTCCGAACAATATCGCGCAGAAGTAGCCGAACAGCGCCGGAACCCCTTCGTTCTGTCCATAGGAATGCATCCCGCTCAAAAAATAGTTGACCCCGAAAAACGTCATCAATACCGAAAGGAAGGCAACGATCGATAAAAGATTGAATAACCACAGGTTATTCCATTTTTTCACCAGGTGAAGGTGAGTGACCACCGTATAAACGACCACCGTGATAAGCGCCCAGGTTTCCTTGGGATCCCAGCCCCAATAACGTCCCCACGATTCGTTGGCCCAAACGGCGCCCAGGAAGGTGCCGATGGTCATCAGGGCCAGTCCCACCAACAGCGACATGTTGTTGATAATGCTCAACTCTTTAATCCTGAGCTGTGCCAACTCTTTCCCGCTTATACTCATTACCATGAGATTGGATGTTCCGAGCAACAGGCTGATTCCGAAAAATCCGTAAGCCGACACCGTTACGGCAACGTGGAACATAAGCCACGGAGATTTCAGCACGGGAACAAGCGTTGTAATCTGGGGATCCATCCAGCTCAGGCCGGAAACAAAAAGAATTATTC
>JBGZJM010000042.1:0-3747 GCA_041848845.1 Petrimonas sp.
ATCCGCTCCCGCGCGTGAAAGAGATCCATCAGGATGTGGATGAGAATCCGAAGGCCTATTATTTTCAGCAGGCGGAAAACGGCGTTTATACCCGTCAGGCCGTCATCTGCGATTTGCTGGATATCCGTCTGGATTGAACAAGGTAGATTATCATAACAACGTACAAGATGGGAAAAGAATTACAAGTGGCGGCGCTGAAAAACGGAACGGCAATCGACCATATACCAACCAAGCAACTTTTCAAAGTAGTATCTCTGCTTGAACTGCAAAAGATCGATAACCGGATCACCATCGGGAACAACCTGAAAAGCGGCAAGATGGGCGCCAAGGGAATCATCAAGGTTTCCGACAAGTTCTTCAGGGAAGACGAGATAAACCGCATCGCACTGGTTGCCCCGAACGTCAACCTGAACATTATCCGGGATTACGAAGTGATTGAAAAGAAAAAAGTGACGCTTCCCGACGAGATTATCGAAATTGTCAAATGCAACAACCCGAAATGCATCACCAACAACGAACCGATGAAAACCCGATTTGAAGTGGTGGATAAAGAAAAAGTGGTGTTGCAGTGCCACTATTGCGAATTGAAAATCAAGAAAGAAGAGATTGTTTTGAAGTAGTTGTCGGGTAACACGAAATACAAATGAAACAGAACTGGAAACCGGGGACATTGATATATCCGCTTCCCGCGGCAATGATATCGTGCGGCAGCCATCCCGGCGAATACAACATAATCACCGTCAGCTGGCTGGGTACCCTTTGCACCAATCCGCCGATGTGCTATATATCCGTCCGTCCCGAACGGTATTCGTACGAAATCATCAAGCGCAACATGGAGTTTGTCATCAACCTCACCACCGAAGAGCTGGCCCGCGCCGCCGACTGGTGCGGGGTACGCTCGGGAAAAGATTACAACAAATTTCGGGAAATGGGGTTGACGCCCGCAAAAGCAACGGCAATCGGCGCACCCATTATCGAAGAATCACCTTTAAGCATCGAGTGCCGCGTAAAGGAAATCATCTCGCTCGGATCGCACGACATGTTTATCGCCGACGTGGTGAACGTGCAGGCGGATGACAAGTATTTCGATGCCGGAACCGGAAAATTCGATATGCAGAACGCCAGGCTCCTCGCCTACTCGCACGGCAACTATTACCGCCTGGGCGAACCTGTCGGAAAATTCGGATGGAGCGTGAAGAAGAAATAATTCATAATTCAAAATGCATAATTCAAAATGCCCGTAAATTTACCCGATAAACTCCCGGCCATAGAGATCCTGAGCAAGGAACATATTTTCGTGATGAGCGACCTGCGCGCCTCCACACAGGATATCCGTCCGTTGAAGATACTTATCCTCAACCTGATGCCGCTTAAGATCACTACCGAAACCGATTTGATCAGGCTGCTATCCAACTCTCCCCTGCAACTGGAAATCGAGTTTCTGGGATTGCAGTCGCATACGCCTAAAAATACGCCTATCGAGCATTTGCAGACGTTTTACAAAACATTTGCGGAAGTGAAGGAGAGCTATTACGACGGTTTTATCGTTACCGGCGCACCCGTGGAGTTGTTGCCGTTCGAGGAAGTACGGTATTGGCAGGAGCTGACCGGCATCTTCGACTGGGCCCGCACGCATGTGACCTCCACCTTTTACATCTGCTGGGCGGGACAAGCGGCAATGTATCATTTTTACGGCATCCGGAAATATCCGCTGGACAAGAAAATCTTTGGCGTGTTCCCGCATACCGTCAACGATAAAGCGTTCCCGCTTTTTCGCGGATTCGACGACGAGTTTTTCGCCCCGCACAGCCGCCACACGACGGTTTCCGCCGAAGAGATTGCCCGACACCCCGAACTGACCATCCTCTCGCACTCCCAAGAAGCGGGGGTATATATCGTGGCCTCCCGCGGCGGACGTGAGTTCTACGTCACCGGACATTCCGAATACTCGCCCCTCACGCTGCACAACGAATATACGCGCGACAGGCAAAAGGGGCTGGACTCGGTGGAGCTTCCCAAAAACTACTACAAGGACAACGACCCGCAAAAACAACCGGTTGTCTTGTGGAGAAGCCATGCAAACCTTTTGTTTGTAAACTGGCTCAATTACTTTGTATATCAGGCAACTCCGTTTGATTTGAAAAAGATAAAAGAGTTAGGAGACTTAACCTGACCCCTCCCGGATGAACGGAAAGATGAAAGCCCCACGAATCGTTGAACTTCTCGCTCCTGCCAAAAACAAGGAAATCGGAAAAGAAGCCATCCTTCACGGCGCCGATGCCGTCTACATAGGTATCTCGGGATTCAGTGCACGGATGGCCGCGGGAAACAGTATCGAAGAGATTGCCGAGCTGGTGGAATTCGCGCATCCGTATAACGCCAAAGTGTATGTCGCGCTGAACACCATCCTTTACGACCATGAACTCCCGCAGGTGGAAAAACTCATCCGGGAGTTGTACCGTATACATGCCGATGCCGTTATCGTCCAGGACATGGGCATTTTGCAGCTGAACCTGCCCCCTATCCCACTCCACGCCAGCACGCAGGCCGATAATCGCACCGTGGAAAAAGTGCGGTTTCTGGAAAAAGCGGGATTCACACAGGTAGTGCTTGCACGGGAATTGTCCCTGGATCAGATTGCCGGAATTTCATCACAAACCGGGGTCGCGCTGGAGGTTTTTGTTCACGGCGCCCTCTGTGTTTCCTACAGCGGGCAATGCTACATCAGCCAAGCCATAACGGGGCGGAGCGCCAACCGCGGAGAGTGCGCGCAGATTTGCCGTCTACCTTTCGATTTGCAGGATGCCGACGGGCGCATCGTCCGGAAAAACGCGCACCTGCTTTCCCTAAAAGACTTCAATCAGTACGACAATCTCGAAGAGCTGCTCGATGCGGGCGTTTCGTCGCTCAAGATAGAAGGACGGCTGAAAGACGTCACGTATGTCAAAAACGTAGTCGCCGCCTACCGGCAACGACTGGACAGCATTTTCAGGAAACGGCCGGAGTATGTGCGGGCTTCGTCGGGAAGCAGTGAAATCAGTTTTACCCCCAACCTGTCGAAGAGTTTTAACCGGGGATTTACCCACTATTTTTTCCACGGCAGGCAGCACGATACCGGCTCTTTCGAATCTCCCAAATCCGTCGGCGAGCTTGTGGGAACGGTGAATGCCGTCGGCAAGAACTGGCTTTCCTTAAACACCACACTCGCCATCAACAACGGCGACGGATTGTGTTTTACGGATAAAGACGGGTTAAACGGTTTTCGCGTGAACCGCTCGGAAGGGAGCAGGATTTTTCCCGCCGTAATGCCCGGCCTCGGCACGGGAACAAAGGTGTATCGAAATTACGATCACGACTTTGAAAACCGGTTAACCCGAAAAACGGCGGAGCGAAAAATCGCCGCGGACATCGTTATCCGGGAAATCCCTGCCGGATTCGTCCTGCAGATCTCCGACGAGGACAACCGCTCCTACACGTTTTCGGCAACTCTTGAAAAGCAAACCGCGCAAAAACCGCAACAGGAAAATATCCGCACCCAGCTCTCCAAAACCGGAAATACCATTTTCAGGATTGAAACCATCGACATCCGGTTTTCCAAGGAGTGGTTCATCCCCTCCTCGTTGTTGGGAGAATGGCGTAAACAACTGATCGCCGGTTTACGGTCGGTCCGGAAAATCAATTACCGGCAGGAGCGGAAGCAAATTCAATCCACGTCGCACGCCTATCCCGAAAAAGAGCTCACCTACC
>JBGZJM010000043.1:0-21339 GCA_041848845.1 Petrimonas sp.
ATATACTTTTGTATTTTATGGTTCGATTAACGACGATAAGACCGGAACGGAATTTAACGTCATCGGAAAAAATAGTGGTAAAGGTTATCTCGACAATGATAACAATTTGGGCAAAGTAGCGGTGATAGAAAATATTGAACCGCAGGAAGATGCTTCCATAACCATTGAATTGGGCCCGAGTCCCAACAATCAGCAATGGGCACGTTTCTTCGGCATCAACGCGATGATGATCTTACCGCAAGGTATGCCTTTGCCCTTTGCAGGTAATACGTTTGAATTGAAAGATCCCGTCTTTATCGATTTTGGAACAATGGATGCGGGAAAACCGTTTTACTTTTATTCGAACCCAAGCGATGTTCCACGATTGGGAATACAAGATCAGATGGGCAACGAAACCGGTATGTCGATGAGTGTTACCGACCGTTTCAGTGGTGAAAACCAATCGGGAATGACAAGTAATACGTTTGGATTGCCGGTTGCCTTCACTCAGGATGCTTTTTGGGGAAATAAAGGTAATCCGACGGGTGGATTCACGGTATATGGGATGAACAGCACGAAAAAATACAAATTTGTCTTCTTCGGCTCAAGAAGGGATGCGACCGATAATCGGGAAACAAAATATTTGGTGCAGGGGACAAACGAAGGATCCGGATTGTTAAATGCTGCAAATAATAATTCCAAAGTAGTTGTTATTGATGGCATACAGCCCACACTGAACGGTACAGTTGATATTAATGTATCGGCAGGTTCTAATAACAATAATCCGGATGGGTTTTATTACATAAATGCCATGATTATTACACCTGAAGGATATGTGATGCCGGGCATGTAATTGGATAATCTTTTTTAACTTTACCAAAGCAATTTGCTTTGGTAAAGTTTTTCACATTAAAACGATATAAATGGCAATTTTACTATGAACTTAAAATCATCTTACATCACTTTTTTATTGCTCGCTTTCGCTGCGGGAGTTTTCGCTCAAAACCGAGATTTCAACGGCCTCGACATGAATATGGGCAACCTTTATCGGTTGTCCAACGCGGAGTCGAGATCCGTCAGCCCCGAAAACTTTACCGGGGAGAAAGGAAAAGGAGGCATGGCCATACCCGACCCCGATGCACCCCGGAATACGGCCAATGCTACTCATGCCGCACGCGATTTGGGACAGGGATGGAAAGTAAATCCCTACGTGCGTATCAATCCGGGAGAGACGTTCACTATGGCAGAAATTGAAGGTCCCGGCGCCATTCAACATATCTGGATGACCCCCACCGGAAACTGGCGTTTTTCCATTATCCGCATCTACTGGGACGATGAAAAGGAACCCTCGGTGGAGTGCCCGATCGGCCATTTTTTCGGTATGGGATGGAATGAATATGCACCCCTGAACTCGATGCCTGTTACGGTAAATCCGGGAAGTGCGTTTAACTCCTATTGGACGATGCCTTTCCGTAAAAAATGCCGCATCACGATGACCAATATCAACGATGCCGATGCCATGACCCTCTATTACCAGATAGACTATACACTCACGGAGGTTCCGGCCGATGCCGCCTATTTTCATGCGCAGTACCGGCGCACAAAAGTGAACGAAACATCCGATTATACAATCATCGACGGCATTAAGGGAGAAGGCCATTACGTGGGAGTATACATGGCCTGGCAGGTAAACAACAACGGCTGGTGGGGCGAAGGAGAGATCAAGTTCTTCATGGACGGAGACAAAAAATTCCCGACCATCATCGGCACAGGCACTGAAGATTACTTCTGCGGATCCTATAATTTTGACCGTCACGGAAAATATGTTACTTTCACAACTCCTTATGCGGGGTTGGTTCAGGTACTACCCCCCGATATAACTTATCGCTCCGGACAGCGTTTCGGGCTTTATCGCTGGCACATCATGGATCCCATCCGTTTCAAAAAAGACTTGCGCATAACCATTCAGGACTTGGGATGGCGGCACGGCGGACGGTATTTGCCGCAGCAATCGGATATATCGTCTGTGTGTTTCTGGTACCAATCCGAACCGCATGCCAAATTCCCGCAATTGCCCGCTTGGGAGCAATTGGAAGTAAATTAGTTAATTATATAAGAATGAACAGAGTATTAGTAACCGTTTTGGTAAGTTTTTTATCGGCATTTGTTTTCGGACAGAATGCTTATTCGCAACAATACGCATTTAAAAACGAACTGGAGTTGCTGAAAAGGGTAGATCAGTTACCCCGATACCGCCATAACCAAATCATCAGTCAGGAATCGAGTTACGACCGTACCTGGGGAAACGATGACGGATTTTCAGGAAAATATTCGTACCTCAGAAAAGAGAACGGCAATCTGGTATTGGCTGAATTTGAAGGCCCGGGGGTGGTAAACAGGATATGGACCCCTACCCCGACCGACGATATGCTGTCATTCTATTTCGACGGCGAAAAGACGCCCCGCCTGAGGCTTCGGTTTATGGATTTGTTTTCAGGCAACGTGCATCCGTTCGTAAAACCCGTTTGCGGCAACGAAATCGGTGGATATTACTGCTATATTCCCATCCTGTTCAAAAAGTCGTTGAAGATAGTGTTTGAAGGAGAAAAGATCATGTTCCATCAAATACAGGCTCGAAAGCTGCCGGGTGTGGATGTGGAAAGCTGGACAGGTAACTTTTCAGAATCTGACCGAAAGTTGCTTTCCGAAGTGAACGCCCTGTGGGCCGATATTTCACCCACAGTGGAAAATTACACCGCCGGGCTCTCTTCGGGAGTTCGGACGGAAGAAAAAACGTTCACGATACAACCGGGCGAGGAAGTAACCTTTTTCGATAAAAATACGGCCGGCCGTATTGTGGGCTTTGAAATGGATGGCGGAACATCGTTCGAGGGTATTTATAAAGATATTATCCTTTCGGCGAAATGGGACGATGAAAAAGTGGAGTCCATCCATGCCCCGGTTGCCGATTTCTTTGGTTATGCTTATGGAAAACCCGCCATGAGAAGTATCCTGATGGGCAGGTACGGAACAATCAACTACTGTTATTTGCCGATGCCTTACGACCGGTCGGCTTCCATGAAACTGATTTACGAAAAAAGGACTGAGGTGCGGCAGAATCCCGTATCGGTAAGCGTGAGGGTGCATTACAACAGCAACAAACGCAACGCGAGAGAAGAAGGGAAATTTTATGCCGTTTGGAAACGCGAAAAACCCGAAACAGGAAAATATTACACGTTTCTGAAAACAGCGGGCAAGGGTCATTATGTGGGAACCATCCATCTGGCTCAGGGACTTCGTCCCGGCATGACGCTCTTCTTCGAAGGAGACGACAGCACCCACGTGGATGGAGCGATGCGGATGCACGGTACCGGATCGGAAGATTATTACAACGGCGGCTGGTACGCCCTGCTCGACCGTTGGGACAGAGGGATAAGCATGCCCCTCCACGGTTCGCTGGATTATTCATTACCCATGGGGCGTACCGGAGCTTATCGTTTCTTCCTGTCCGATAAATTGTCTTTCGAGAAAGAGATTTATCACGGAATGGAGCACGGTGAGGCAGGAAACGATTTTCCCGTAGATTATACCTCGGTTGCATTTTACTATGCCGCGCAACCGCTGAAAGAGAAAATGGATCCGACGGCACCGTTGCGTGAGGTCTATCTGCCTGCTATGCACGTCTATTTTCCTCAACTCATGCAGGTTACCCCCGATAGAGGCATCGGAGTGATTTTAGACAGAGGCCTTATGCTGACCGCTTACGGACAGGGCGCTGCGCGGATTATGCTGAACGATGTTCCCGAAGGAAATTACAGGGTGTTGATCAACTATCACGAGAGGAAAAACGGTGCAGACTTTCAGGTATGGCAACGCCAGAAACAGCTTTCGGACTGGGTAACGACCAAAGCAGACAAGGAACGATTTCAGGAAAAAATTCATGTCGGCGATGTTCAACTTACTCCGCAAACAAATTCCATCACGTTTCACGTACGTAAAAACGGCGATGCCGATCTGTTTGAACTGAATTTAATTACATTGGAAAGAATAGATTAGCCGGTATGCGGAAACGTTTTTTTGTGGCCGGATTCGCGTGGGTCGTCCTGTTTTATTGGAGTGTATTTGCTCGGGAACACATTTCTGTCCCGCATAGTTTCGGCAAAGCCGTTGAGCATATGCAATACGACCGGCTGGGAGATGAAAGGGGAAAAAGTTGGGTGAGAATGATAGACCGGAACACGTTGCACGTGAAACTCACCTTTTCCCTGGACCAGCAGCTGCGGCAGGATGACTGGCAACTGACCCTTACACCGGCCTTCACCCCCTCTTTCCATTGGTCGCCCCATTTGACTCCTACCGACAACCACGTGATCGATCAGCATGTTTTCCGCTCACCGGCGCTTATTGTCGCCGAAAAAGAGCAGGTTCTTGCGCTCATTCCCGACTTAAACATGATGCAGAGAGGTACGCCCGTGCGGTGGTATTTAGACCTCAACGCCGAAACCAACAGGCTGACGCTGGGAATGAGCGATAGCCGCGTGACCGACCATGTTCTTTTCGAACGCACTGAAGGAGCGGAATATCCGGCCGGAAAGGTGGAAATCGGATTTTACCTGCTGCACTATACGGATGAGGAATCTATAGTAAATCCCTTTAGAAAACCGTTGGATTTTATCTGGTCAAACTGGGGGAGAGAGGCCTACCGGGCCGGTAATCCCATAAGAGGCGATTTGGAGCCTTACATAGAACACACGTATGGCTGGGCGTTTAAAAACTGGAAGGAAAGCGTGTGGCAGGAGTTTGAAGTTGGAGGGCGAAAAGCGGGTGCGCCTGCCTTTATCGTCAATGTGACACAAAGCCCCAATTATCCGGGTGAGGTAAACGAGCGGGAATTCCGCTCCGTCTGGAACCAGGCGTGGTTCAATTCCCTTCGCTCGGCAAGCGGGTTGTACCGGTATGCCCGGAGAACAGGCAATGGGGAATTGATGAAAAAAGCCCGGCTTACCAAAGAGCTGGCGCTCTCTTTTCCACAGGTCAACGGTTTTTTTTACGGGCTTATCGGCACCGAAATGGAAGAAGTGGAAATCGACGGTAGAAAATACAACCGCAGCAAAGGTTGGAAAACCCATTATTGGGGCAACTCCAATCGGAATCCATATACGTGGAACCCCCGCGAATCGCCGTTCCATATTCTCGATATGAGCTGGACGGCCTTGTTGATGCTTCGTTGGTACGACGAATTGGAGAAAGACGAACGGCTGTTGCAATATGCGGAAAATTATGCCAAGTCGCTGTTGAAAACTCAATACCCCGACGGTTTTTTTCCGGCATGGTTGTCGCTCGATAAACTTGAGCCGATGGAGCACCTGAACGATTCGCCCGAAACATCCCTGTCGGTGACCTTTCTTCTGAAACTGCATGAGCTGACCGGGAAGCGGGAGTATAAGGAAGCGGCGCTCAAGGCCATGGAGGCGGTGATCCGTGAGGTTATCCCTACGGGACGCTGGGAAGATTTTGAGACCTACTGGTCTTGTTCCCGGTATGGTTCACAAGACCTGGTCGGGAAAAAGGTCCCGCGCAACAATATGCACAAGCAAAATAATTTTTCCATGTTTTGGACGGCAGAGGCGTTGCTCGAATGTTACCGGCTCACGGGGGCCGGGAAATACCTCGAATACGGACAGCGGACTCTCGACGAATTGCTGATGACGCAGGCATCGTGGCAACCGCCGTACATGTACGTGAATGTGCTGGGCGGATTCGGCGTGCTCAATGCCGACGGCGAATGGAACGACTCGAGGCAAAGCCTTTTTGCCGAACTGATTTTACAGTATGGCAAACTGCTGAGTAACCGTGAGTATATCGAAAGGGGCTTCGCTGCCCTGAAAGCATCGTTTGTGATGATGTACTGTCCCGAAAATCCGTTGACAAAAGCACAGTGGGAAAAGGTTTATCCGTTTTTCGGGGAAAAAGATTACGGATTCACGATGGAGAATTACGGCCACGGCGGCCGGACAAGCTCTGAAGGAGAAGGCATGGGCGAATTTACCATATACGATTGGGGAAACGGAGCTGCCGCCGAAGCCTATAACCGAATTCTGGATAAATTCGACTCCCTGGGAGGGGACTGAGGGGAGATGAATCTGATTATCTAATGTCTGACAGTCTAAAACAAATTATATGAAACTAAAACAAATCAATCTTCTATTGCTTGTGGCGGGATGTGTGTCTTTTTCCTGTACCGGCAATAAAAAAACATCGGAAAGTATGGAAAAGACGTATGAAAAAGGAACGTTCGGGTATGACCTGAAGTACCTTTCGGAGAAAGACAGCCAATTGGTCGTTTTAAAATCGGACGACGGTAAGGCGCAATTAATCGCTTCGGCAAAATACCAGGCCAAAGTTTTTACTTCCACCGCAAACGGTGAGGAAGGAAACAGCCACGGGTTCATTAATTACAAATTCTTTGACGCGGGCGTTGTTGATGAACACATGAACGGCTTTGGCGGTGAAGACCGTTTCTGGCTTGGTCCCGAAGGCGGACAATATTCCATCTACTTTGAGCCCGGTAAAGAGCAGGGTTTCGATAATTGGCATACGCCCAAAGCCATCGATATTGAGGAGTGGTCTGTGAAAAACGCTTCCGCGAACTCTGCCGTGTTTACCAAAGATATGGAGTTGAAAAACTACCAGGGCTTTACGTTGAATATTGCGGTAGAGCGAAAAGTGTCGTTGATGTCTGATGCCGAAATTGCGAATAAACTGGGTATTTTCCTGCCGGAAGAAGTCAACGCCGTAGCTTATGCCACGGAGAACACGATAACCAACAAAAACGATTTCGAGTGGACACCGAAAACCGGAACGGTATGTATCTGGATGCTCGATATGTTTAATCCGTCCGATTCGGCCATAACCGTTATACCGTACAATGCCGGTGATGAGAAACAGCTCGGGCGTGTGGTGACTTCCGATTATTTCGGCGAGATTCCCGCCGACCGGTTAATCGACGACAACAACGGAACGCTCTTTTTCAAAACCGACGGAAAATCGCGCGGAAAACTGGGTATGAACGCGAAACGTACCAAATCCGTTGCCGGAAATTACGATCCCATTGCAAAACGCCTGACGGTTGTTACTTTCAAAGCCGAACCCGATGCCACTTACCTGAACCAGGAGTGGAATCCGGGAAAAAATCCATTGGTGGGAGATGCGCTGAACGCATACAACGATGGCCCGCTGGAAGACGGCAGCATCATGGGGCCGTTCCTGGAACTGGAAAGCTGTTCGCCGGCGGCATTTTTAAAACCGGGGGAATCCTTGTCGCACGTACACAATGTTTACCATTTTGTAGGTGACGAGGCAGCCTTATCGCCTGTTTGCGAAAAATTGCTCGGCATAAACCTCAATAAAGTAAAAAACGTTTTCTGAAAATAATCGTATGAACACACATGTAGAAAAACAACGCTTAGTTCCGGCGGGAATTCTTTTCCCGTTTATTCTTCTTACTTCCCTGTTCTTCATCTGGGCGGTACCCAACAACATGACCGATACCATGCTGGCCGCTTTCAAGCGGATCATGAGTTTGAGCGATACGCAAACGGCATGGATCCAGGTGGTTTGTTATTTGCTCGGTTACGGGTGCTTCGCCCTTCCGGGTGCCATTTTCATTAAAAAACACACTTACAAATCGGGAGTATTATTGGGTTTGGGTTTTTGCATTACTGGAGGGATATTGTTCTATCCGGCTATGCTGGTCAACAACATCAGTTCACCGCTTAGTTTCGCTACCTATTTGCTGGCCATTTTCGTACTTTTTGCCGGATTGTCGATTCTGGAAACATCGGCCAATTCGTACGTGTATGCTTTAGGAGACCCGAGGACTGCTACCCGTAGGCTGAATTTTTCGCAGTCGTTCAATCCTTTCGGAGCGCTTACCGGCGTGCTGGTCAGCCAGGTGTTTGTACTGTCGCAACTGAATACGATGAGCGCCGCCGATCGGGTTGCGTTGGATGAATCGGCACTGCTTTCCATTCAAAAGGGCGAGCTGCTGGCTGTTACCAATGCCTATCTGATATTGGGCGCGGTGATGCTGACACTTTTCCTTTTGATTCTTTTTACCCGGATGCCGAAAGCGCAGGACGACGATAAATCGTTGAACCTGAAAGCCACATTCGGTCGTCTGAGAAAGAACAGAAATTATGTTTGGGGAGTAGTGGCGCAGTTTTTTTACGTGGGAGCACAGATTGCCGTCTGGTCGTTTATCATACGCTATGCGATGCAGCAATTGAATTTCGATGCCGTTATTGCCGGATTGGGCGAAAATCCGTCGCAGGATGCGATTATTGGCGCTTTACGCCATGTAGAGCCGGTAGCCGGATCGTTCTACAGTTTCTGCGAATCGATCGGTTTGGATGCCTTGTTGCCGCGAACGGCAGAACAGGCGGGTGCAACTTACTACATTATGTCGCTTATTCTCTTCGTTTTGGGACGATTCATCTGCACCTGGTTGATGAAATACATCCGTCCCGTGAACCTGCTCTCGGTATTGACGGTGTTGGCTGTAATTTTTTCGATTATTACCATTTATGCTTCCGGTTTTACGGGAGTTTATGCCCTGATGGCCATTTCGGGCTGTATGTCGCTGATGTTTCCCACCATTTACGGTTTGGGTGTTCGAGGCTTGGGTGAGGATACCAAGATCGGCGGTTCGGGGATGGTGATGGCGATTGCCGGAGCTGCCCTGCTGACACAGATACAGGGAATTCTTTCCGATCAATCGGGGAGCATCAAGTTCGCATACTGGGTTCCGGCCGTTGCTTTCGGCATTATTGCCTATTACAGTTTAACCGTTGCGCGCAACAAAAAAATACAAAGTGCAATTAAAGATTAGAATTCGATGGAAAAATTGGTTATAGGAATAGACTACGGTACCGATTCTTGTCGGGTTGTGGTAGTGAACAGTACAACGGGAAAAGAGCTGGCAACCTGCACATCTTTTTATCCACGCTGGAAAGAAGGGCTGTATTGCGATGCCGCCCAAAACCAATATCGCCAGCATCCGCAGGATTATATCGATTCGCTGGAAGAGGCTGTGAAAGGGGCATTGGGACAACTTCCGGCGGGTGCGGCCCGGCAAGTTGCCGGCATCGGCATCGATACCACCGGCAGTACGCCCTGTCTGACCGACAAGCAGGGAACTCCCCTGGCCCTGTTGCCCGAATATGCCGATAATCCCAACGCCATGTTTATTTTGTGGAAAGACCATACTGCCATCCGGGAGGCCGGGGAGATCAACCGGCTCGCTCACGGGTGGGAGATTGATTATACTTCCCGTTCAGGAGGAATTTATTCGTCGGAATGGTTCTGGGCCAAGGCACTGCACGCCTTGCGCGAAGATGAATCGATTCGTAAAGACGCCTGTTCCATTGTCGAGCATTGCGACTGGATGCCGGCGCTGCTTACAGGAAACTTAAAACCCGAAGAGGTAAAACGCAACCGCTGTGCCGCCGGACACAAGGGAATGTGGGCGGCGGAATGGGGCGGTTATCCTTCGCAAACCTTCTTATCAGCCCTCGACCCCCTGTTCGACGGATTTTCGGCGCATTTAAGCAATGAAACGTTCACAAGTGATGTCTCAGTGGGGAAACTTACAAGTGACTGGGCAGAGCGTCTCGGATTGCCCGAAGGGATTGATGTGGCCGCAGGCATTCTCGATGCTCATGCCGGAGCCATTGGCGCAGGTATCCGGGCCAATACGATGGTGAAAATCGTGGGAACTTCCACGTGCGATATCATCGTTACCCGAAAAGAAGATATCGGAGATAAAACCATTCCCGGTATCAGCGGGCAGGTGGACGGCTCGGTTATCCCGGGCCTTATCGGGCTGGAAGCGGGACAGTCCGCCTTTGGCGATGTATATGCCTGGCTGCGGGATCTGCTCTCCTGGAGTTTCAGACTGTTGCCTCTGTTGGATGGGGATGATCTTTCGAAGCGCATACTTCCGGCGTTGACCGACGAGGCGGAGCAATTGCCGCTGACCGAGAACGATATGGTCGCCAATGATTGGTTGAACGGACGCCGGACACCCTTTGCCGATATGACCCTGAAAGGGGCTGTGACCGGTCTGACGCTCGGAACAACGCCCGCCCAGCTCTTCAAATCTTTGGTCGAAGCTACCGCTTTCGGATCGAAAGTCATACTGGAACACCTGCAAAAAGAGGGTGTGGCCATCCGTGAGGTGATTGCCGTAGGCGGCATCTCGTTGAAATCGCGATACGTGATGCAAACGTTGTCCGACATTCTCGAGGTACCCATCAAAGTGGCGGCAGCCCAACAAGCCGGGGCATTAGGCGCCGCGATGTGTGCCGCTACGGCCGCCGGAATTTTCGACGCGTTGGATACAGCCCAACAAGAGCTGGAACAGGGTGCTCTCACGGTTTATGTGCCGCGTGAAAAAAACAGCAGGATCTATCGCGTGCTTTACGGCAAATACAAAAAATTCGGGGATTTCTTGCAAAACGGATAGCACTGGCCGGCCGCTTCTCCGCGGAAACATGGATGCAAAGGCAGGTATTCGATTTGGTAAGAGAAATCATTCGGTTTGTCGATAAATTCAGGTTGTTGGTGTAAATAATTTGGAAGGATTTTCTTACGAATCTATTTTTGCGTGTGTGAAATGGTTAAACAGTAAAAGAAACAGCATTATGAAAAAGTTCGAAAATCTGATTTTATTATCACTGGGTGTGATTGTATTCTTTGCGGCAGGCTGTGCGACAGATGATGCGGAAGATGTGGAAAAAGTGATCTCCTCTGCGGTTATAACCGCAAATAATGCCTCGGGAGACGCGGAAGGGGATGTGGGCAATCGTGCGGACAATAAGAGCGACATACTCGCCAATTCTTCGTTCACGACGATCGTCAACGTGACTTATTCGGGCAATTCGGCGGAGATAACCGGAACGGTGGACGGGGTGACCGCTACCGTGGACAATGGTGATGTTACGATTGCTTCATCGGCCGAAGGGATTCAGTACGTGCTTACCGGCACGACCTCCGACGGTTCGTTTAAATTGTATAGCGAAAAGAAATGCCAAATTACCCTCAACGGCGTGAATCTTGCAAACAGTGACGGCCCGGCACTGAATATACAACCCTATAATGATGATTCCGGCAGGGTGTTCGTGGTGCTTAATGCCGGCACGGAGAATACGCTTTCCGACGGTAAAAGTTATACTTCCGTGCCCGGGAATGAAGATGCCAAGGGAACAGTTTTTGCCGAAGGCAAGTTGATTTTCAGCGGAACCGGTAGCCTCACGGTAAAAGGAAACTATAAACACGGTATCGTGAGCGACGACTATGTGCGTGTGACGGAGGGTACGATCACCATTGCCGATGCGGTGAAAGACGGCATCCATACGAACGACGCCATTATCATCGATGGCGGCACGTTCAATATCAACGTGTCGAGCGATGGAATGGATGCGGAAGAGGGCTATATCGTCATCAACGGCGGCACGTTCAATATCAACGCGACCGATGACGGGATTGACGCTTCATACGATCTTACCGAAGCAGGCGCCGATCAAACCGTCACGCCTTACGTAACCATCAACGGCGGCACGTTTGTTATTCAGACAACCGGGGGTGAGGGTATCGAAAGCAAGAGCGTCCTGACCATCAACGGTGGCGATTTTACGGTTAAAACGGCCGATGACGGCCTGAATGCCATCTCCGACATGTATATCAACGGCGGAAACTTGTATGTGTACAGCACGTCGAACGATGCAATCGATACCAACGGCAAATTGACCGTTACCGGCGGACAGATCGTGGCAATAGGCGCAAACCAGCCCGAAGGAGCTTTTGATTGCGACAACAACTCCTTTAAAATAACCGGCGGAATATTGGTGGGAATAGGAGGGGCGACAAGCTCGCCGACGGCAAACGTTTGCACGCAAAACTCGGTGATTCTCGGCAGTGCGGCATCGGCCAACCAGTTGATAAGCATCCTTTCCTCCGAAGGGAAAGAGGCACTTACGTTCCTTGTCCCGAAAGCATATTCGGCAATGTTGTTCTCCAGTCCGAAACTTGAATCGAATGCGACGTATTCTGTTTATACCGGCGGAAGTGTGGCCAATGGTGTTCATTTCAACGGTTTATATACTTCCGGTACCTATTCCGGCGGAACAAGTTCGGGCATCTCCTTTACCACTTCCGGAAGAGTTACCCGTGTGGGAGTAAATACAGGTCCGGGCCCCGGCATGCGGTAAAGATCCGTGGTGTGGCAATGGAATTACCCCGTCACGTTGTTTTTTCACTCCAATCCCCCTTGCTTTTCACCGGGGATTGGAGTGTTCGTTCAACGGAGAATAACCGGTTTTGCCGGATGTTTTTGTGATTTTTTCTTTTTACGATTAAACCGTTTCCCTTCGGGTTTTGTTCCTTATAAAAGGAAAATTGTAAACTATGTCGGATATTACGGAAATTGTAGGATACGTGGCGATGACTTTTCTTGTTCTCTCGTTTGTCCCGAGACAGATACGGACGGTGCGGCTGATAAACCTGTTGGCCTGCGTAATTTTTATCGTTTACGGCGTGATGCTCGGATTGAAATGGCCGATTATTATCTCGAACGCCTTAGTGGGAATGATTCAGATGTATCATTTGTTTTGGATGAAAAGAAAGATCAATAATTGGAAGAAAAATATAAATGAAATTTCCTGAAGAACTTAAAGAAGCCATAAGCCAACTTCCTTCAAAAGAAAAGGAGAAGCTTATTTTCAGATTATTGAAGCAGAGCTTTCAAGATCATGCTCCTCATCAGGAAACAGCACGAAGATTATTTCATCGAATTTGAAGAGGGGCTGAAGAAATTCGGCAATCTTATCGGTCAAAATCCGCATTTGCTGAACGCCGCTATGCACAACGGTTTGGATGTAAACTGGCTTGTCAAGGCAGAAATTCATAAAGACTTAAGGAAACGGGGATATTTGAAATAACCGACTCAACCCATTAATGTTATCCCGCCACGTTGGTTTTAATACCCGATTCCTCTACTCTGTCGGCAATTTGTCGCAGCACCTCCACAGGCGCTTTTTCAAGCCGTTTTGCGGGCGTTTCGCGGTCGATGGTATAAATCATCACTTCGCGGGGTCGAAGCGCCCTGACGAGCTCCAGCCATGCCGAAACTTCCTCCTGCGTGGTGTTGTCGATTGGTTTGCCTTCAAATTCACCGCGGAGAAACATCGTTTGCAGGATGAAATTGCCGTTAAAGCGCTTGTACCGTTCCACCTGCTGCGCGACGGAATAATCGGGCGAATTGGGGCGGTCGATCAGGCGGGCGGTCTCATCGAACGCCGAATCGAGTTTGAGGATCGGGTTGTCCACCTTTTGCAGCGCCTGGAAAACCGAATCCTTTCCTACGTTCATCCCGTTGGAGAGGACGCTTATTTTTGCTTCGGGGGCAAATCGGTTTCTCAACGAGACGGTATCGTCGATAATGCCCGAAAACTCAGGATGCATGGTCGGTTCACCGTTTCCGGCAAAGGTGATAACGTCGGGTTTTACGTTTTGCCCGCGCAACGATTGCAGTTTATCTTCCAACGCGGCACGGACATTTTCCCGGTCGGGAAGTTTGGTTTTCGTGCGGAAATCCTTATTGAATCCGCATTCGCAATAAATACAGTCGAACGAACAGAGTTTGCCGTCGTACGGCAACAGGTTAACACCCAGTGAAGTGCCCATGCGCCGGCTGTGAACCGGACCGTAAACGATTTCGTGAAAAAGGATGGTTGACATCAGAAGATTTTTAAAAATTCGGTGGGTGTCAATACATTTAAAGAACTGTGTTTGTAGTCTTTGGTGTTTCGAGTGATGATAGCATCAATTTTACGCGATTGCTCGGCGGCATAATTTTGCAGAGCGTCTTCAAAATCGTTGAATTTCGAGTTTAAGGCTTGAATTACAAATTCTTTATTTATATCAATCACATCAACAAACGAAATCAGTTCTTTAAGCCTTGCAATAACGATTTCGCGTTTGCTGATTTTTCTGAGCATATAAAACACATTGCTTACGATAACGGGCGTAACAAACCCTTTTATTTTTTTCTTTTCGCATAATGTAAGTATTAAAGATGCATTTTTGCAAAAAGGCTCTCTGTCCAGGAAAAAATCCAGAATAACATCAGAGTTAATCAGTACGTTTTTCATAAATACTTTTCTTCTAATCTTTTTAACCGTTCTTTTTTGTAGTCAAAATCAAAATCTTTTGGTGCTTTAAAAGACCCCATTAAAGATTTCACAACGGGAGAAAGTTCTTCCATATCTTCTTCCTTTGAAACGTCATCATCCGTTATGGCATTGATATACGTTTCAATTATTTTAGATAAACTCCGTTTTTGCTTTTTTGCGTATCTTTTGCCTTTTTCTATGGTCGATTTGCTCATCGTCAATGTCAGTTTTGTTGTCATATCGTTCTAGATTTTATCAGTTACAAATGTAGAAAAAGTTTTTCACACGTGCAATTTATTTCCAAAAGCACGTGTTACGTAATTCCTACAAATTTCTCAAAATTTTCGCGGCTCACAACTGTAGTGGTGTGATTGGGGTAATTTTCTCTGAATGAGCGCGAAAAATGTACGTTGCGCTGTTTCCACTTCAATTCAAAAGCGTTGAGAAGGCCATCCTCCTCCTCAATGTAATCAATTTCGGCCTTGTCGTGCGTGCGCCAGAAATAGGTATTGGCATACCGTCCGTCGTAACTGTTGATTGCGTTCCGAAATCCGGAAATTCGGCCTAAATTCCGGTTTGGAGCAGCACGTCGATTTTTCCGGCTAAAAAAGTCTTCCAATCCAGTCCACCCCGAACCCGATCAACACGTACCGCAGCAATTTCCCTGCCGTCATCGAAACCATCACCACGGGCGCGTTTGCCCGCATAAACCCCAAGGCCACCAGCATGGCGTCGCCCACGGCGGGAAGAAACCCGAAAAAACCCATTACGGCACCCTTTCCGTGCAGCCACCGGATCATTTTATCGATTTTCTCCGGTTTTATGCGGAACCATTTTTCCAGCCATTCGGTTTTTCCCAATTGCCCCACGTAGTAGCACGTGGCGCCTCCGGCAGCATTCCCGATGGTGGCATAAAGGACAGAAGTCCAAACATCAGTTCCGGCGGCGATGAGCGCCGCGAAAACCACTTCGGAGCTGAACGGCAACACCGTTGCCGACAAAAACGATGCCAGCAGCAGTCCCCAATATCCGTATTCCGCTAATCCGTCGAGCATAATCAGTGCGCTTCCAGCCAGTTCTCCCCCACCCCGCAATCGGTTTTCAGCGGGACACGGAGTGTATAGGCGTTTTCCATTTCCTCGACCACGATTTTCCTTACCCTTTCCAGTTCATTGACCGGGACGTTGAAATTCAGTTCGTCGTGTACCTGCAGGATCATTTTCGAGCGCAGTCCTTCTTTTTCCAGCCGGTTAGAGATGCGGATCATCGCCACTTTTATGATGTCTGCCGCACTTCCCTGAATGGGCGCGTTAATGGCATTTCGCTCGGCGTAGCCGCGCACGACGGCGTTTTTGGAGTTGATGTCGGCCAAAAAACGTTTGCGTCCTAACACGGTTTCCACATAACCCTTTTCGCGCGCGTTGGCAATGCTTTCGTCCATATAACGTTTCACACCGGGATAGGTGGCGAAATAACCGTCGATAAGCGTCTTGGCTTCCGCACGGGGAATATTCAGCCGTTCGGAAAGTCCGAACGCCGATATGCCGTAAATAATGCCGAAATTGGCGGTTTTTGCCTTGCGCCGCATGTCGGGAGTCGCTTCTTCAACGGGGATATGATTGATTTTGGCGGCCGTGGCGGCATGAATGTCCAGTCCCCGGTTAAAGGCTTCCAGCATGTTTTTGTCTTCGCTCAGGTGTGCCATGATGCGCAGTTCTATCTGCGAATAGTCGGCCGAGAGGAACGTGCATCCTTCGTCCGGGATGAAAACGCGTCGCATCTCCTTTCCGCGCTCGTCGCGGATGGGTATGTTCTGCAGGTTGGGATTGGTGCTGCTCAGCCGTCCCGTCGCGGCGACGGTTTGGTTGAAGGAGGTGTGCACTTTTCCCGTCCGGGGGTTTACCAGCAGGGGAAAAGCATCGATATAGGTTCCCAGCAGCTTTTTCAATCCGCGTTGTTCCAGTATTTTCTCGATGATGGGATGCTTGTTGCGCAATTTCTGCAATTCGTCTTCACTGGTGCTGTACTGTCCGGTCCGGGTTTTTTTCGGTTTTTCGACAATCTTCATTTTGTCGAAGAGTACCTCCCCTATCTGTTTGGGCGAGTTTACGTTGAACACCTCCCCGGCCATGGCGATGATTTCCGATTCAATGTGTTGCAGCTCGGCGGTAAACTCTTCCGAAAGTTGGGCCAGCGCCTCCAGATCGAGACGGACACCCGTCCATTCCATATCGGCGAGTACATAAACGAGGGGCGACTCCACTTCGTAAAAGAGGTAATCGAAACTGTTTTGTCTGATTTCCTTCTCCAGCATATTCTTCAGCCTCAGCGTGATATCGGCGTCTTCCGCCGCGTAATCGCAAACGACTTGTTTATCCACGTCACGCATCGATTTCTGGTTTTTTCCCTTTGGGCCGATCAACTCTTCTATACGGATGGTTTTGTACTTCAGGTAGGTTTCCGCTATGTAGTCCATCCCGTGCCGGAGTTCGGGATTGAGGAGATAATGCGCGATCATCGTGTCGAAGAGTTTTCCTTTTACGCTGATGCCGTAATGACGAAGGGAGAGGATATCGTATTTGAGGTTTTGTCCGATTTTTTCGATCCGGTCATTTTCGAAAAATGGCCTGAAAATATCCACCTGCCTTTGCGCTTCCTCCCTGTTTTCGGAAACGGGCACGTAAAACGCTTCGCCCTCGGCGTATGCAAACGACAGGCCCACCAGGTCGCTCTGCAGCGGGTCGATTCCGGTTGTCTCCGTATCGAAGCAAACCGATTGCTGTGCGCAAAGCTTTTTGTTCAGCTCTGCAAGTTCCTGTTCCGTTTCCACCAATTTATAGGCATGCCTGGTGGAATGGATATCGGAAAAGCTGTCCGGGAGTTCGGCCGGAGCCGTTCTTTCTTCTTCTTCCGGGGCATCGCTGAAGCCACTGAACAAGTCGCCCTGGAGAGGTTGTTTGGCAACCGGTTTGGGGGCTTCGATTTTCAATACCCGGTTAACCAGTGTCCTGAATTCCAGCTCTTCGAATATCTCTTTTATGGCTGTTTCGTTCAGTTGTTTTCTTTTCAGGCTTTCGATGTCCACATCAATGGGGACATCCGTTTTTATCGTGGCCAGGAATTTTGAAAATAAAATCTGTTCCCTGTTTTCTTCAATTTTTGTGCGGAGGGTCCCTTTCAGTTTATCGCTGTTTTCGAGCAAATTTTCGACGGAACCGAACTCTTCCAAGAGCTTTTCCGCTGTTTTTGGCCCCACGCCCGGGCAGCCGGGAATATTGTCGGACGTATCGCCCATCAGGCCCAGCAGATCGATTACCTGGGCCGGGTGGGAAATGCGGTACTTCTCCATCACCTTTTTATCGTCCAGTATCTCGAACTCGTTACTGCCGTATTTGGGTCTGTAGATAAAAACATGCTCCTCCGTCAGTTGTCCGTAATCCTTATCGGGAGTCATCATGTAAACGTCGAACTGATTTTTGTCCGCTCTTTTGGCCAGGGTTCCGATTACATCGTCGGCTTCGAAGCCTTCCTTTTCCAGCACCGGTATGCTGTAGGCTTCCAGTATCTTTTTGATGAGGGGTACCGAGGCTTTTATGTCTTCGGGTGTGGCTTCGCGCTGTGCTTTGTAGGCCTCGAACTCCGTGTGGCGGAAGGTGGGTCCGGGAGGATCGAAGGCAACGGCAATGTGCGACGGGTTCTCTTTTTTCAACACCTCTTCCAGCGTATTCACAAACCCGAAGATTGCCGATGTGTTCTGTCCTTTCGAATTAACGCGGGGGTTTTTGATAAATGCATAATATGCTCTGTAAATCAACGCATAAGCATCGAGCAGAAACAGTTTCTGTCTGGCCATATAAACTGAATATTTCTTTTTAGAACGTAAAGTTACGAATATTTGATTGCTTTAAGGTGAATTATTTTTAAATTTGCGTTTCAATAAAAACGGGAATGGACGAAAGTCAGGTTATAAAAGAGTCGTTGCGCGACGAATTGAATCAATTCGACCTTTATCTTTGGAAATCGCTGGAAAATAAGAATTACCGGATCTCGGAGATACTTCGGCATGCTTTTAAGGTTGATGGCAAGCGCATAAGGCCGATGCTGGTTTTCCTGGTGGCAAAATGTTGCGGAAAGATAACGCCTGCCACGTACCACGGTGCCGTTACGGTGGAATTGCTCCATATGGCGACGCTTATGCACGACGATGTGGTGGATGAGGCTTCGACACGTCGCGGGCAACCCTCGTCGAATGCGGTTTTCGATAATAAACGCTCCGTTCTGGCAGGAGATTATGTGTTGTCGTCGGCCTTGCGTGAGAGTGTTAAAACCAATAACCTGGAAATAATCGGGATCATTTCCGAACTCGGACAAAACCTGGCTGAAGGAGAACTGAACCAATACTCGCTGGTCAATGAGATAATTATTGATGAAGAAGAGTATTTTAAAGTAATCGACAAAAAAACGGCTTCTTTATTTTACGCCTGCGCAAAGATCGGTGCCATTACTGCCGGAGCCGGCCGCTTCACGATAGATGAATTCGGAAAAGCGGGCCGTATACTGGGTATCGCGTTCCAGATCCGCGACGATATTTTCGATTATTACAAAGCCGATGTAGGTAAGCCCACCGGAAACGATATCCGCGAGGGCAAGATCACGCTTCCGCTCATCTATGCCCTTCACCATGCGCCCCGGGAAGTATCGGATGAGATGATGAAAATTATCCGTTCCTTTGATTTTTCGCCCGGAAACATCGAGATCCTGCTTGACTTTGCCAAAAGCAACGGCGGCATTGAGTATGCCCGGAAAACCATAGATAACTTACTGGAAGAGGCTGAACAGATTATCGAAAGTGTTTCGATCGGCAACGAGTTCAGAATAATCTTGAACCTGTTGGTGACGTATTTGAAGAACCGGATGGTTTAACCTTGTTTCTTCACCGGGATGCTTCCCAATAGTTTGATATCTCGCAAGTTGTCGTAATTGTAAAGATAAAATCCGTCATCACCGATCATAAACAGGAATTTGTTCAGCGGAATTACGTCGTACGTTTTTATTTCCTTAAAGTGAGCTATCAGGTTGTTGTTGATGCTCAACTTGTCCGCCACGTCAAATACCTTTAATCCATCATCGCACAGAAAAAGCGTGTTATTATCGATCCCCAACCCGTAAGGCGCTTTCATATTATAACTGGCCACGAGATTGTTTGTTTTGTAATCATCGGATAGCTTAACGACATCGAGAACGTTTAAATTTACATTTGAGCCTCTGTTACACGTTGTGCCGGAACGAAGAGTGATATATGCATATCCCTCCTGCACCACCACGGGATCGCAGGTCGTTACGTGCCAAAGCGAGCTTATTTGCCGCGGAGCCGATGGATTCGCCAGCTCCAGAATAAGCATCCCGTTGGTTGTCCCCAAAAACATGTGATGGTCATACAGGAACAGGGTTTCCACGTTCCATCCAATAGGCTGGGTGACTACTTTCACCGGATTGGTCGCTTCCGAAACATTGAAGACGAATAGCTGGTACTGATCTACCGTATAAAGAAAGTTATCGTATAAGCCGAACCGGGCCATCGACCCGCCTTTGCCGAACGATGCGCTCGATATTCCTCCGGTAGTACCGCCAAAGCCTGCGTCCATGCTTGGATTGGAGTTTTTCCGGTAACTTTCCCATCCGTAATAAATGGGGTACGTTATTTGCTCTTCCAGTTTGTTGCGCTCTTTCTTTTGCTCCCAGGCGACCACTACGCCTTTATCCTTTTCCACGTTGCCTGTCCGCAGTTGATTGTCGGTTGGCGGAACCGCGTAAGGATAAACATCCTTCAACCGGTTTACCTCCTTGATTTTGTTTATATCCGAAACATCAATGGCTACCAGGTCTACATAGCTATCGGCATATAAAATATGGTCTTTTACGGCAATGTCCACACAGCCGGGAACCTCCACAAAAGATGTGTTTTTCGGATTTGCCGGATTGGAAACATCTATCACGTGTATTCCTTTAAACTTCTCGACAATTAACAAGTAATTGTCCTTGAAATAAATTTTTCCGGGTTTTTCCAGTTCCCTGGCGGGAAAAGCCTTGACGGAGCTTCTTAAATCGGAATAACTCATATAAACCGGCACGTTGGCCAGGTAATCTTCGGTGTAGGTATCCATGCAGGAGGTGAGCGCCAACACCGAAATAAAACAAAAGAATATGTTTATGTGTTTCATAATAAATAAATTAAAAGAAAAGACCCAGTTTTAAAGAGAGCCGGTTATAATCTACATTCAAGTCATACTCCTTTTCTTTGTTGCGGTAAACCAGCCTGTGAAAACGATAACCGGCAGAAAAAGTGAAATTTGCACCCGACCGGGTTTGCCACATGATTCCGAGTGACGGATTAAGTAAAACTCCGCCTCTGGCCTTTAATTCCATATCGTAACTTACCGGCGGGCCCGGCCAAATGTATTCTGTATGTGCCGGCATTACGTTGACAACTTTTGTTCGGGAACCTTCTATCGGAATCTGATATCCGGCCTGAAGCATCGCGAACGGAGCAGCCCGGTTGTTGTTGAACGTGTAAATCCCGTTTATCGTTACCGGCAGGTACGTCTCTTTGTAAAATTCCACGCCGGCTCCCAATCCGGCAGATAGGTTTTCAAGCAGCCTGTAATTTACAGCCGTGTGAAAAATAAACGGCATTTTGTTCATGTTGTCCGGATTTCCGGGTAAAATCCCTAATTCACTGAAAATAAAATAGTTTTTAGTCTGTGGAAGTTTTTCTCCGGAGTCACTCTCTTCTCCTGCTCCGGGTTTTTTCCGGGTAATCCTCACCACTTCCGATGCATCCATGACAATAGATTCGTGAGCAGTTACGATTCTTATCTTCTCAAAATCGGGAGAATAGACGTATTTTCCCTTGAGAATGCGGCCATCTTTTAATTCGAGGTATCCTCTCTCAACTTTGGGATAAAGCGTTTCATTGCCCGGTTGTGCTCCGGTACTTTGCAGCAGGCAGATGAACAGGCAAAATAAGGCGATACGTTTGATCATACTGTTGATTTATTAATTTCAGGTAACTGGATTAGCGTTATATAATAGATGGGAAATTTAAAAAAACGTTGCATGAAAATCTAAA
>JBGZJM010000044.1:0-23614 GCA_041848845.1 Petrimonas sp.
CAATACCGACGATCCCGTAGGAGAGATGGTAGCACAAAAAATTGATCCCATACGAATCGTGGAGCAAATAACCCCAACCCTATTAAAGGAACCTTCGCCCGGCGTGTATGTATTTGACGCCGGCCGGAATCTGGCGGGATGGGCTGCCATTAAAGTGAAAGGCGAAGCCGGCACCAAAATCACCCTCCGATTCGCCGAAACAGTGTATGATAATGGTTTTGTCAACCAGGAAAACCTAAGGAATGCCAAAGCCGAAGACAGCTACATCCTGAGTGGAACAGGCGAAGAGGTATGGGAACCCTCATTTACATACCACGGCTTCAGATTTGTGCAGGTGGAAGGATTTCCCTATCCCCCTAAACCCGAAGATGTGATCGTCAAAGTGGTTCGTTCGGATGTTAAAAGAACGGGAGCATTTCACTGCAGCAATCCCCTCCTGAACGATATCCACCGGATGGTAGTGAACACGGAAGCAGCCAACCTGCACAGTGTACCGACCGATTGTCCCCAGAGGGATGAACGCATGGGATGGCTCAACGACCTCACTGTCAGGATAGAGCAGGCGATCTATAATTTTGACCTTTCGCGATTCTATCCCAAATTCATGGATGATGTTCATGACACACAGGATAAAAAAGGCACCATCACGTGCGTTGCCCCTTTCCTGTTTGGCGCCAGGCCTGCCGATCCCGTTTCAGCAAGTTATTTACTGCTGGCTCAGAAATGTTACGAGTTCTACGGGAATAAACGCATCATTTCTGACCACTTCGAAGGAATGAAAGCATGGGTTGATTATTTGTACTCGAGAACAAGCAACGGCATTGTTGACTACAGCTATTACGGAGACTGGTGTCCCCCGCGTGATTTCCTCATGGATCCGAACGGATCGGGTGTTTCAAGGGATACTCCCGGACAATTGATATCGACAGGCTATTTGTATTACTGTGCCCTTTTGTTGGCTGATATGGCGGGAGTAATCGGTCGGGAAAAAGACGTCAATCATTACAAGCGATTATCCGAGGAGATATACACGGCATTTAACCGTGAATACTGGAACGAAGAGGTGGGCGGGTATGCTTCCAACAATCAGGCAAGTAACTCTTTTGCTCTCTATTTGGGCATGGCGGATGAAAATAAAGTCCCCCGCGTTTTATCCAATTTGGTTAACGATGTGAAGAAGCATGATTATCACCTTACTACGGGGAATCTTTGCACCAAATACCTTCTGGAGGTTTTGACCGAAAACGGATATGCTGAGGTTGCCTACAAAATTGCCACACAAACCACCTACCCCAGCTGGGGATTCATGTTGGCAAACGGAGCCACCACGCTGTGGGAACGCTGGGAATACCTCACGGGCGATGCCATGAACTCCCACAACCACCCCATGATGGGATCCGTGGGTTCATGGTTTTACAAATACGTTCTGGGGATTGTTCCCGACTTCAGTTATCCCGGGTTTGAACAGTTTACGGTCAAACCATACCTTATGAAAGAGTTGACCTTCGCCGAAGGCGAATTGGATACCGTGAAAGGTACAATCCGGGTCTCGTATCGAAAGCAAGGCAATCGGTTTGTTATGGACGTGACTGTACCTGCCAATTCTACGGCTTTGCTGTATATTCCGGCACGAAACGCAAAGAGTGTTACCGAAAGCGGGAAGAGTATCTTTTCCATAAATGAGATTTCATTTATAGCGGAAGAAAACGGACGCGTTGTTCTGAAAGTCGGCTCGGGAAATTATCAATTTAACAGTAAAATATAATGAGGAGATCCGGTGCATTTATTACTTGTTTGCTGATACTGTTGAATTGCATCTGTATAGGGTGTGCAAACCCACGCGTCATATTGCCGGCTGAAATAAGAGGAAAGGAAGAGGAACGGGAGAAGAAAAACGCTAAAGATTCTTTATCAGACAAGTACAATAACTTTAACCTTGTTGGAGTAGATCACTTCGGACGCAGTTTCGACGTGATTTCGGGCTTAAAAACCGACAGGCAGGTCGGTATATTCTACTGGCCATGGATCGGACAGCCGTACGCATCGGGTATATATGATGCCTCTAAAATTCTGGCACTACCCAACGGGCTAAAGCTTCTGACCGAATTTAACCATCACGATCCGGATATCAGTCCGAACGGACAAGCCCATTACTGGGGAGAACCGTTGTGGGGATACTACAATTCGGAAGATGAATGGGTGATCCGGAAACAGATGCAGATGCTGACCATGGCGGGGATTGATTTTATTTTTTTCGACACGACCAACGCACTCATTTATGCCGACGTGTTCTTAAAAGTATGCTCGGTAATCGACGAGATGCTGAAAGAGGGATGGAACGCCCCCAAAGTAGTATTCTATACCCACTCGCATTCTTTCCAAACGATCAGGACACTTTACAAAGAACTGTACAAGCCCCACCGGTTTCCCGCCACATGGTACAGGGTGAACGGCAAACCCTTGATTATTGCGTATATCGAACCGGAGGATGATTTAAGGGAGGCTGCGTCGCGAAACGATACCGGTTACAAGCCGGGTGTTCTGTCGGACGAGATCCTGAAATTCTTTCACTTCATGAAGCCTCAATGGCCTTCCGACCCGGTTTATCCCGACGGTTTCCCCTGGGTGGAGTGGACCTTCCCGCAGCCTTTACATACGGAATCGGGAGTGATGAATGTCACCGTGGCAAGTCACCCGATGGTACCCATGTCCTTTTCCTTAACCCGGCCGGACTGGGTTAACTGGGGACGTGGATGGAATCCATCCACTCGGCTAAACATAGCCTCGGATGTGGAGAGGGGAACATTTTTCCAATTACAATGGGATCATGCCATAGCCACGGATCCGCCGATGATTTCCGTAGGCGGGTGGAATGAATGGATCGCGTATAAACAGCCCTACGACGGGGAATACATGTTGTGTGACGCGGCAAACAGGGAGTATTCGCGCGATATCGAACCGATGGCCGGCGGTTATCAGGATGCTTTCTATTTGCAACTAATAGCCAACATACGCCGTTACAAGGGGATAATAGAAAAACAACCCGAGCCGAACACGCCTAAAAAAATTGACATTCAGGGCAGCCTGACACAGTGGAACGACGTGAAATACATTGTACGGAATACCGATCATAAATTCATCGCCAGAGATGCCTTTGGCGGCTCGAATACGGTACGTTATTCTCAGGCGGCACCCGTTAATAAGTTGACGGAAATCAGAGTTGCTCACGATCGTGAGCACATCTACTTCTACCTGAAAGGTAAAGACACCTTCAATGATTACGATGGAACCGGCAATTGGCTGAATGTTTTTGTGGGTACCGGCAAACCTTCACGGAAAGGTTGGGAGAGCTATGAGTATGTAATCGGTAGGAAGGCTGAGAACGATGAAGTTTCCATTGAAAAATTGGAGGAGGGGTTCAAAACATCCCTTGTTGCGAAGGGAAAGTTTTTCAAAACCGGCGATGTTATTCAGCTTTCCATTCCTCGATCCGCCATTGGGTTGGGCAACAGTCTTGAGTTTTATTTCAAAGGAGCCATGGGAGTAAGCAATTACATGGACATAATGGATTACTACAGGTCGGGCAGCGCGATGCCGATGGGGAGATTGAGCTATATGTATCAGCTAAACTAATATTAATGAAAAAAGTGAAGTTTTTTATGAAAACAAAGTTATTAATGATTTTTACGCTGTTTACCGTACTGTGCGGCTATACTGTTTTCGCGGAACAGAATCAGCAACTTTCCGTATCGGGCCTTGTAACCGATAAGCAGAAAGAGCCGCTGCCCGGAGTAACCATTCAGGTCAGAGGGACGGGACAAGGCACGGTCACAGATGTCAATGGCAGGTACAACATAATTGTGCCTGGTGAGAATTCTGTCTTGGTTTTCTCTTTTATCGGTTATCAAACGCAGGAAATTTCCGTAGAACGCAGGAGATCAATCGATGTAATGATGGAGGAAGGGACAACGGAATTGGAAGAAATGGTTGTTGTGGGCTATGGACAACAGAAAAAAGAGAGCGTGGTTGCCGCAATCTCTCAAATCAATGCCACCGGCCTGAAGCAGACCCCTGCATCCAACCTCGGTGTTGCTTTGGCCGGACGCCTGCCCGGATTAACCGTGTTGCAACGTTCGGGGGTGCCCGGCGGAGAACAAATGGAATTCTATATCCGCGGCCGAAGCACCATTAACGGGCAGCAACCGTTGATACTTGTAGATGGTGTTCAACGAGATTTTACGGCTCTTGATCCAAGAGAAGTGGAAAGTATTTCGGTTTTGAAAGACGCTTCGGCTACCGCCATTTACGGGGTAAGAGGCGCCAACGGAGTGGTTATGATTTCCACAAGACGTGGACAGGCAGGAAAGGCCAATATAGATGTATCCATGGAACAATCCTGGCAATCCCCCACCCGTATGCCTCAAATGACAAATGCGTATGATTATGCGTTGCTACGCAACCAGGTGGAAATACAGAATGGGCGTAATCCCCTTTATGATGATGAAGCTTTAGAACATTACCGGTTGGGAGACTTTCCGGAGTTGTATCCGGTAAGAAACCTTGTCGAAGAATTCGTAAAGAAGGCGTCTCCCATGCAGCGAGTCAATGTGAACGTAAGTGGAGGTAGTGATAAGATGCGTTATTTCACCACAGTGGGATATCTTTTCCAGGAAGGAATTTTCAGGACGGAAAAATTTAAAGAATACGACTACGACCCCACCTCGAAAGCCAACCGGGTAAATTTCCGTTCCAACTTCGACATTGATATCAATTCTTCCCTGAAAATGTTTCTTAACATCAGCGGGTATATGCAAAAAAAGAATGATCCGGTAATAGTACCGTTCAACGGCGCTTACTTAAACGACGTAAATGGCTATTCCGTAGTGATGAGTTCGTTATTGAGCACACCCAACAACTGGCATAATGATGTGACACCCGACGGGGAGGTTCTTTCCACTTCCGCCAAAGGGGGCAATGTGAACAATGTTCCTTACGGCATGCTGAACCGTACCGGATTCAGGAATACCATGACCAACCAGATTACAGCCACGCTGGGAGCCGAACAGAAACTGGATTTTATTACGAAAGGGTTATCGGGTAAAGTGGTTGTTTCCTATGATGCCACATCCATCAACCAGCAGATCAGGCAAAGGAGCTTTCAGGCTTATGAAGCAAAAAGAAACCCCGACAATCCGGATGAAGTGATATACGTGCCAATAGGATCGAACCAAAACTCGTCGTTACAAGACGGACAGGCACAATCGCAATGGAATCTGCTCAATCTGGATGCTTCATTGGAATACAACCGTTCCTTCAATTTGCACAATGTGACGGCAATGCTTTTGTTTAACCGTTACCAACGCACCGTAAACATAGAACTTCCGTATAATTACATCGGTACGGTGGGGCGTGTCACATACAGTTACCTAAACAAATACCTCGCCGAATTAAATTTCGGGTATAACGGATCGGAACAGTTCGCTCCCGGTCATAAAATGGGCTTTTTTCCGTCGTTCTCCGCAGGATGGGTGGCAACCGGGGAAGATTTCGTAATGCGGACATTGCCCTGGCTTTCCTTTGCAAAGCTGAGAGCCTCGTACGGACAGGTAGGTAATGACAATATGAACGGGGGGCGTTTCGCTTTCCTAACCTTGTGGAACGGCGGCTACGAATCCCAGATCGGGAATGAGGAACTGGTATGGGAAAAGGCAAACAAATTTAACTTGGGGATCGAAACCCGTATCCTGGATGATTTCAGCTTCGACGCGGACTTTTTTTATGAAAAACGCGATAATATACTGATCCCGGCCACCGGTTTAATACCGACGGGTATGTTTGGTACGGGCGGAGTCTCCACTTCAGGGATTATTCCGAAAATAAATGCCGGCGAAATTGAAAACAAGGGTTTCGAATTGGTGCTGGGATACCGGAAGAGTTTTAGCAGGAACTGCCGGATGGATGTAAGGCTGAACGGGGCTTTTAACCGTAACAAAATCTTATATATGAGCGAAGTGTTATTGCCCGAAGAGTTTGCTTACCGGTTACGCAATACCGGATACAGGATGGGACAGCCATTTGGTTATGTTACCGCCGGATTCTTCAATTCACAGCAAGAGATTGACGACTGGTATGATCAAACAGGGATAGGAGCCGCTCCTCAATTAGGCGATCTGAAATACAGGGATCTGAATGGGGACGGTATCATTACCGAGCAGGACCAGGCGCCCATCGGGAATCCCGAAATGCCGGAATGGACATTCGGAGGCGCTTATAGTTTGATTTTCAAAAATTTCGATTTCAGCATGTTGTGGCAAGGAGTGGCCGCCAGAAGCACATTCCTGTCGGGTCAACGGTTTTGGGAAACCTATAATTTCAACGGATGGCACAAAGAAGCCTGGAGCCGGGAACGTTATGAAGCAGGTTTACCCATTACTTATCCTCGCTTAGAACCGGGCAGCAACGCCAGCAAGCAAACCGCCGATTTCTGGTATGCCGACGGAAGTTATATTCGCCTGAAGAATGTGGAGTTGGGATATACTTTACCGGCAAATATATGCAACTTAATAGGTGCCCGGACCATCCGAATTTATGCCAATGCACTGAATCCGGTCACTTTCGACAGACTCCCGAAAAAGTATATCGATCCTGAGCAGAATCATGAATTAATGTATCCGGTCTTCAAAGCCTATAATGTGGGACTGAACATATCATTTTAAAAAAGCTACAAATCAGAACAATCATGAAAAAGAAGACATATTTATCCGTTACAATGGGACTTGCCCTTATCTTGATAAGCGGATGCGAAAAGGCGCTGGAAAAAACTCCCGACGGACAGACAACCATCGATAAGGTTCTTTCAAATTTTGAACGTACCAAAAGCCTGCGAGATGTCATATACGGAGAGATGTATCATGCGCGCGACCAGATATCCTTCGTTCACAATACGATAGAATGCCTTACCGATAATGCGTTCTGGGCATCTACCTACAATGCATACGAATGGCACAACGGTTCCCTTTCGTTATCCAATCCGGTAATTAACTGGGCATGGAGTAGCCCGAGTGAGCAACTGTGGCCGGATTTCTGGAGAGGCATCCGCCTGGCCAATAATGCGATTAAATACCTGCCTCAATCCACGGCGCCGGCATTAACGGAAAACCAACGTGCTTTGTGGATTGCCGAGGCGAGAGTATTGCGCTGTTGGTTTTACATGAACCTGCTGGAGTTTTACGGCCCTGTACCATGGATCGAAGAGCCTTTCGATCCGAATTTCAAGGGATGGAATGACCTGACCAGGCCTACCTACAATGAAATAGCCACCACGATCGAGGAAGAATTGCTCGATGTCATTCATTCAAATGTGCTTCCCGAAAAAGGGAATCCCGCCCTGAGCGATCCCAGGTATGTCGATGAGGGAATCGCATACGCTATCAGGGCAAGAGTGCTGCTCTACAACGCAAGCCCGCTGAATAATCCGGAGAACGACAGGAACAAATGGCAGCGTGCGGCAGAAGCGGCCCAGGACGTTCTTGACCTGTCGGGGTACAGCCTGGTTCCCATGAGCGACTACAAACGTTTGTTTATTGGCGCCCGCACCTCCCCGGTTTCGGAAATCATTTGGAGAGACTGGAATGATAATTCGCATATCAACAACACCAACGGAGTAAATGTAGGAGCCTATCCTTACGCCGGTATTACCAACCTGTGGGCTTGCGGAGAATCTCCGACACAGGAACTCGTGGATGCTTTCGAGATGAAAAACGGCGCTTTGCCCGTAACCTATGACGACGCCACACGCACTTCCGTTACCGTTACGCCGGGCGCTGCAGCTATGGGTTATAGCGAAGAGACCGGGGGAAACCCTTATGCTAACCGCGATGCCCGGTTCTACATCAATATCGTGCACAACCTTATGAATTATGGTGTACCGTTCAACTGTACCGAACCCTATATAATAGAAACGTTTGTCGGGGGACGGAACGGTTTTCAGGACGATATCATGTCGCAGGAATCAGACCGCTCCTGCACGGGATATTATAGTGGAAAAGATAAGCAGATCACTTATTGGGGCCCTGGAAACAGCAGAGGCAACGAACCCACACTCTGGGTACACTTCCGCCTGGCGGAATTTTACCTCCAAAAAGCCGAAGCATTATGTGAATTGGGAGATCTTCCCGGTGCGCTTGCCGCCTTAAATATCGTAAGAGAAAGAGCATTGCAGCCTAAACTGGAACAGGTTCCGGGTTTTGAAAACACCCAAGAGTTCATCCGTAGCCGTATTCGCAACGAACGCAGGGTGGAATACTGCCTGGAAGGGCAATACCGTTTTGTGGATCAACGTCGATGGAAAATACTAAACGAAACCAACCGTTTTATTACGGGTATGCGTATTACCAAGGGCAGGGACGGCCTTTTCAGTTACGAACGTAAGAAAATACGTAATTATCAGTCCTACGGCGACCGGTATCTGGTAATGCCCATCCCCTTAGAAGACGCTAAAAAAATGACCGGAATGCTTCAGCCCGAAGCATGGAGATAGGATAACGATTTATATCAATAAACTTTGCTAAATAATTAATAAAATGAAGAATATTCTTAGCATATATATTTTAATCTTTCTTACCGGACTGGCGACACTATCCTGTAAAAAAGAGATGACCGATGCACCCCTGCCTGTGGAAGGGTTAAAGGCTTATTCGGGGAAAAACCGGGCAAAAGTTGAGTTCACTGTCCCGGCCGATGCAAAATGGGGCAAAGTATTTTATGGTACAGGAAATTTCAAGGAGTTCACAATAACCGACCCACTATCTTTGCAGAATGTAATCGTTGAAGGATTACCCGAAGGCGAACAACGCCTGAGGGTGGTAACGATCAATCCCGAAGGTGCGGTTTCCGACCCCAAAGGCGTCATGGTGAACGTATATGGAGATAATTACGAGAAGTCGTTAAAACCGAGGAAATGGGTGGATCAGGAGAGCCGATCGGCCACATCCTTACGGCTTTTGTTTGAAAATGCAGCAGCCGGAGAAACGGGAGTAAGAGTGGTGTTCTCGAATACGGAAGGAAGCAGGGACAGTGTTTTCATGAACAACACCCAAAACATGATTGAAATAAATAACATAGATACTACCAAGGCTTATTACTACTATTCTGTTTACAAACCGGATGCGGAATCAATCGATGATTTCTTTTCCTCCAAGCCGGATTTGAAAGAGATACTCATGATGAATTTTAAAAAAGACCGGTGGGTAATCGACGCATCGTCGGGTGAAGATCCGGCCAATGGCGCTGCCAATATCATCGACAATAACAGCAATTCGGTGTGGCGTTCCCTGAATGGTGAGTCGCGTTGGGTTACAATAGACATGAACAGTTCGAAGATCATCGAAGGATTTTACTACATTAAAACCCCGGAAAATAACAACGGACCGAACAGATTGAAATTTGAAACAAGTAATGATAAAACCGACTGGACAACGGTATTGGAGACAGAAGTCGCACAAAGCTACCTCCGTCAGCAATTAGCGCTTTCACGGGCAGTGGCCGCCCGGTATCTCAGGGTTACCGTTATCTCCACCTCAAATCCCGCCGCCACGCAGACGGAGATTGCGGAAATAGACATTTACAATACGCTGAACGTGAGCGGAGAGAACGGATATACCCAAACGACACCGATAGAATTGGTCAATGCAAAAGAGCCTTACAGCGGAGACGGCAGCAACCTGCTCCCGGCAGTTGGCACAAACAGAATGCAGAAAGTGGCGGGCTGGACTCACAGCCCCAATGCATACATAAGTTGTGATAATGCGTTCAAGGTTTTTCAACCCTTTTCAGCGGCGGTCTGGGGAGTACCTCCGGTTACCAATGGTAAAATTTATCAGGAGATCACTCTTCAACCCGCCCATTATGTATTGAAATTCCAGTCGGGAGGAGCAGACGGCCCGGTAGATATTTACGGTGTTGCTGCCAGCGGAGAAACATTGCCCGATTATGCCATGGTACCCTCGTCCCCGCATACGCTTGCATATGTAAATCTTTTTGACAATCAAAACAGTACGGTGGAACGATTGATGATTATAGACCGGGAAATACCGGTAAAGATTGGGATCGTATTCAACCTCTATGACCGGTACGGCTCAACGGGAATAGCCTGGACCCATTTTACCCTGAAAAAAATTGAACTGCTGAAGGTTGAATGATGAAAAAAATATATGCAAGCTTTTTGTTGGGAGCGCTTTCGTCACAGATGGTTATGATGGGAGCCGGGATTATAGAAAGTGTTGGAGCCACCGACGCGGATGAAACCCACGCGGTGCTGTATGAAAAAATTATCAATAGCCACAATACGGCTCCTGAGCTTTTATTAAATGGAGTCGGAAAATACGACGCGGAAGGGCTGAATATTACGGGTACGGATGATATCGTGCGTTTGGACAAATTTTACGCGTTAGCGGAACGCAAGATACAGTACCGGGTAAAATTTTCAGCAGATGCAAAAGCCATTTTCAGAAGTAGTGAAGGCGACTTCAACGCGTATGTGGATATACCGGACAAGCGTATCTCTATTGCCACTTATCCGGCGATTGAACGGCCTGTCGATTTTTTAGAAGGCGGACGGGAGTATCTGGTGGAAATATACCATATTTACCAGAAAGCAATATTACGTATAACCGATATCCGGACAGGCGAATCGGCAGAGGTGGAAGCCGTACACGACGGGCAGGGCGGAGCCGGCAGAGGCATATTGCAACCGGGATTTAGCGTAGGCATGCAATGGGATCATTATTGTTTCGGGTTGGTAAGCGGAATTTCGATGCAGGTAAGAAAAATCACAGTACTGGCACTGAAGAAAAAGGTAAAATTACTCATATACGGCGATTCTATCACTCAACCGGAAGGATATTTTCCCTCCGGCGATTTCCCGCTGTCGTGGACACAACAGGTAATTGACAAACTCAAGGGCGAGGCTATGTCAAGCGGACGGGGCGGCGCACAGATAGGGATGATACAGAATTATATAAAAAACGAATTGCCTTACATTAGACCCAAATACGTAATGGTTACCATCGGCACCAACGGAGGAAATACGGAGGAGAATTTATCGCAACTCATTGATTACATCAAAGAGCAGGGAGCGATTCCTATCCTGAACAATATCCCTTGCAATGAAAGCGGCACGCAAATAGAAAATAACAAACTGATAGAGTCGGTCCGGAATAAATGGGGTATTAACGGTTGCAAGTTCGATATCGCCACATCCGTGAACTGCGACGGGAAGGAGGTGGATAAATCGCTGATGTACTGGGAAGATTATTCCGGCAGTTGGGGTTGGCAAATTTACCACCATCCCAACGAAAAGGGAGGGAAAAAAATGTTCGAACGCACGCTCATTGATTCACCTGAAATATATGAATAAACAGCATGAATTGGAAGACAGACGAATTGAATTTTAAAATAACTTATGAAATGAATAAGAAGAACGTTTTTTGTATCGTATTTATAGCTCTTCTATCGGGTATAAATATCGTTCATGCCCAGAATATCTCGGTAAAAGATTCCGTCAAATCAAAACCGGAAGAAAAAGAGATCAGGTACTCGGGTGTCAAGATGGAGGGAATAAGCGGTAAAAATACCATTTCCGGATCGTATGACACGGACGTAAACGAAAGGGTGATAAACGACACGGAATTGACCTATTCCGGCGAATGGGAATTCAACAGGTTGTTGCCAAGGCATATCGGATATTTCTGTAACACCCGTTCCTTCGCCAAACAAGATGGAGCTACGGCAAATTACCGTTTCTCTGACTGTGAAGGCGTTGTTTGGTATGCAAAACCAGTACAAAACGGGGCCAGGGCAGATGTATATATCGATCATCGACTCATTAAAGAGATAGATTGCAGCCAAGTCAACCCGGAGGGAGTTTTGTTCGATTCCGGTCCATTAGAGCGTGGAGAACATCAGTTGACAATTGTCGCAAAATCGGGAGCAGTTGAAATCGACCGTATCGTCAGCAAAGGAAAAATTGAAAATCCCGTCAGGATTGATTGTGGAAACCGCTCCTTTATACAATATACCGCCGGATTCAGAATAACACCTGCTTCATTGGATACGCCCTTTAGCTTGGCTGTCGCGGAAGAAGAAGACGAAGAATGGGAGTTCTATTGCAAAGGCCCCTCGATAAGATGCTTCGGGGAGACCGGCCCCAATGGAGGGATTATGCGCCTTTACGTTAATGATATTCAGTATAAGGACATCCACTTTTATTCAAATAAAAAAGCATCCCGTCAACTCTTGTTTGAGTTGAAAAATTTGCCGTCGGACAGATTTAACCGGATAAAAGGCGTTGTGGTTTCCAAAAGAGGAAAAATAACGATTGAAAGTTTTACAATAGCCGATCCCGCATGCCTGATGGTGGAAATGAACCGTTTAACCGACGAGGAAATAGCGAAAATGGGGAGGCATGAAACTACGGCTTCCGATCCTGCCGGATGGAAACCTGTCGCAATGGGGGCAACTCCTCCCCTGAACGGGGTAAGTCTGGGGGATGGCATTTTCCGGACAATATTCGACAGGAATATAGCGTACCTGAAAGACTGCCTGCATAAACCCCACTGGGTGGATGCAAAAGACGCCGACCGGATATGGATCGACATCCTCATGGGCTCGAATGAAGGAAGGATGCTGGGAGGAATGGGACATTCGCTCCGTTATAAGGATATACCTGAATTTCACAAAGCGATTGATGAAATAATAGAAGAGATAGACCGTCGTCAATACGCGAATGGGAACGGTTATATGATGCCTTATGAAAGTTCGAACTACAAAATCTCAACGGAAACCTGGCCCTACATTATGCGTGACGAGCAAAAAAATTATGACCGGGCGATGCTTACGAAAGGGTTGTTGGCCGCGGGGTTGGCCGGACATGAAAAATCGTATCGGATATTAAGACCTTTTTATAACTGGTATAATAACGCGAAAGAATATCTGCCGCTTATGCTTTTGGGCAGCATGGGCATACAGGGGAGCATCGCCGGTCCGATGGTTTATCATTCTCCCATAGGTAAACCGGAAGACATCCAAACCAATATGAAATATTACGACATGAAATGGTGGCTGGATATGCTTGCGCAGGGGCTTCCCGAAGCAGCATGGCGCTTTACCCTCAACAGACCGCATAATTATTTGCTTACCAGTATTTGCGCCCTGTTCGATATTTACAAGGCGACCGGGGAACAACGCTATTTGGACGCCTGTCTGGGTGCATGGAAAATATATTCGGAATATTTCCAGACGCCGGGAGGCGGAATTAGTTTATGCGAACATTTCGAATGTAAACCCAAATCGTATAAACTGTCAAATATTCCCAACAGCGTTTACGAAACCTGTGGCAATGTGTTCTGGGTCGACCTCAACCACCGGCTGCTCCAATTATGGCCTGAAAAAGACATTTATGCAGCCCATATAGAACAATCCTTGTACAATATTGTCTTCGCAGCACAGGCCGAGAACGGGAACATACGTTATTTCAACCAGATGAATCATTCGAAATATCCTTCGTTCAACTACAATACATGCTGTGAAATACAAGCTACCGCCATATACGGTATGTTGCCGCAATACATTTACTCACGTGCCGATGACGGCGTGTATGTAAATTTATTTGCGGCATCCGAATACGATTTCAGTGTCAATAATCAGCAGCTGAAAATAACCATGAACACAACGTTCCCCTACGCTCAGGAGGTCTCCTTGCAAATATCCGCTTCTTCACCGATAAATACGAAGATACGTATCCGGATACCCCATTGGGTAGCCGGTGATGTGGAGATGAAGATCAACGGAAAAAAAGCAGGGAAAACGGTTCCGGGGAGTTATGTCACATTAGAGCGAACCTGGAAAGACGGGGATATTGTCACTTGGCAATTGCCCATGACCTGGAAAGCTGAAAAATATAGAGGAGAAACACGGATGAAAGATGCCACGAGATACGCATTCTCTTACGGCCCGATACTTATGGCCTTAAAAGGGCCTTTAATGCAGGAGGCATTACAAGGTGAAGACGAACCGTCCATTAGGCTTGACATGACCCCCGAGACGCTTATAAAAAAGATTCAACGCACGGATAAATCCTGTGAATTTACAATTGAAGGAGCGCCCGGTTATTCATTTACGCCTTATTTTTCGTTACAAGAAGGTTCTTTTACCTGTTTTCCGGGGTTGAACAAATCGCCTGATACGAAATAAAAAGAAACCATATTTATTTTATATTATCTTTAAAACAAATTATCATGTACAAGTACTCGGTTATTTTAGGAAATCTGGGAAATACATGTGACCGCTTTTGTAAGGGTTATAAGGAAAATCCCAGCACGGAAGAGATGTTGGCTCAGGCAGCCAAAATCCCCTACGTGGAAGGAATTGAACTGGTGGGGACGTGGGATATCCGTCCGGATAACGTAAAAGAGATGAAAAAACGGATGGAAGAGTATGGAAAAACCTGTGTTTCCATTATCCCCGACGTATTTACCGAAAAAGGATATGCCAAGGGAACAATTACAAACAACGATCCCAAAATCCGGCAACAGGCGCTCGACTATTTGCGCCGGATGAGCGATATTGCCCTGGAGATGAACTGCAAAGTTGTTAACATGTGGATGGCGCAAGACGGTTACGATTATCTGCTGACTACCAATTATGATCGGAAGCGTGAATGGCTTCGGGAAGGAACCGCACGGTTGGCCCGGGAGTTTCCGGACTTGAAGTACGCGTTAGAGTATAAACCCAAAGAGCCGCGCAACTTCTCTTTTCACGCACGAATGGCCGATACGATTCTCGCGGCGAAAGAAACGGGTTGTAACAACGTGGGAATATGTATCGACACCGGACACGGCTTCTGTGCCGGGGAAAATGTGGCTGAAGCCGTCGTTTTGGCAAAACGTGCCGGAGACCTGCTTTTCCACATGCACTTTAACGACAATCACGGGGCATGGGACGATGACATGATTGTCGGATCCGTACACAGCACCATTTATATCGATCTGTTGTTCAATTTGAAGAAAACCGGATACAAAGGATGGCTGTCCATGGACCAGTATCCTTATCGCGAAGATGCGATGGGAGCCATCGGGGAGAGCATCATGTGGGTACGTCAGTTCGAAAAAATTGTAGAGGAAAACTATGCGGAACTGGAAGAACTGGTTGAGATGAACGATGCGATTGCCACTTCCCGGTTCATGCGGAAAGTGTTGTTCTAACATAAAATAAGCATTTTACATAGTGTATGATAAATAATTACATTCTGTTTCCCAAAAAAGAAAAAACACCTATCGGGATCTACGATAAGTGTTTGATTTTCAAAGTAGCGAGAGGGGGGCATGATCCCCCGACCTCATGATTATGAATCATGCGCTCTAACCAACTGAGCTATCTCGCCAGCATGTCCTTCCGAAAATGATTTCAAATTCGAGGTGCAAAAGTAGTTTAAATATTTTAATTTTGCAACCCTAAAACGATAAAACCCGACAAAATATTTTTTTTATTCCAGTGCCATCAGCGCAAACGATGCCAGCCAATGTTCCCCGCCGTAATTCCCGTCGAAAACAAGCGGAAGAGCATGGTTCAGCAGTTTCTCTGCGGTTTCTTCGAAATGCGGCTTCAACCGATGCCCTTCGGACAACGATCGGGCAATTCCTTTCATGCACCATGCCCGCGAAAACGACAATCCGACCAGATGAACCGTCTGATAGTCATTCAAATCGCTCACCACAGGAATCTGACTGATGGTATCGATCCCTTTTGGTGTATAAAAGGCATCCAGCCACTTTTCAAAATCGTCCCGGGAAAGAATTCTCCTCATCAGATCGGCAATTTCCAGGCTGGGTGAGAAAAAATCAGCGCCGTCCGGCTCCAGGTGCGCCGGGACCTGCGTGTTGTCTCCGTAAAAATCGAGCGATTTCCCGATCAACGCCTTTTCAAACGCCTTGTTGCCGTTCCCCCTTGCCCAGTCTATGGCAAAGCCCAGCGCGAATGCTGAATTCGGATGCACGCCGGTCCTGTTCGGGTAGGTCTGTTTGGTCAGATACTCCCTCCACAGCTCCACTACTTGCCGGGTAAGCGGCTGGAGGTTCTCGTGCCATTGCCTGGCCGAAGGATGGTCCCACGACGCCAGTTCTTCATCGAGTTTCAGCAGCCACGCCCAACCGTAGGTCCGCTCAAATCCTTTACCCGTCTCGTACTTGAGGAAATACTCCTTCTCAACTTCCACCGCCGCTTTGTCAAAGGAGTTGTTCAGCAGGGTGATGATTTCATTCTTGTTCGCAATACCGGGTCGGGTCTTCAGTAAGCGGATCAACATCCAGTGCCCGTGAACACTGCTGTGCCAGTCGAAACACCCGTAAAAAACGGGATGCAGCGCCTTGGGGGAAAGACCCACCTCGTCGGCCGAACCATAGGTATGCCCCGGCTTGTTGGGGTATTCCCGATCGATGCAACCCAGGGGCAGGGCGGATAATTTAAGCGCTATCTCATCGGTGAGGCCCGCACGGTTTTGTGAAAAGAGAAGAGACAGCGCCATGCCCAAAAAGAAGTGGAGAAATAGGATGGAGAACAACGGTTTCATAAATTTCCGATTTATCGGTTCAAAGATAGGCATAATATCGGCTAAAAAGCGTAATTTTGCACCAAATTCGAAATCGCAAACCCCAATTCCGAAACGAACCGTGATTTATCCCGAAAATTTCGAGCAAAAGATAGAGTTTTTCAAGATAAGGCAACTGCTGGAACAACATTGCCTCAGTCCTCTGGGTAAAGAGAAGGTGGAAGAGATGCGGTTTTCCTCCGTTTTTGAAGAGATCGACATACAATTATCACAAACCGATGAATTCATCCACATCTTGCAGGAGGAAGACGCTTTTCCTTCGGACAACTTTTACGACGTGCGGCCGGTTCTCCACCGCATACGTGTTGCCGGATCGTGGATCGATCAAAACGCTTTGTCGGAGCTCCATAAATCGCTGCAAACGATAACGTCCATCGTAATGTTCTTTAAGAACGATGAAGGGAAAACGGAACGTTATCCCCACCTGCTCCGGCTGGCAAAAGATGTGTGCGTATCGCCGGAAATAAGCAGAAAAGCCGGGCGGATCATCGACGAGTTCGGGGAAATAAGGGATCATGCATCGCCCCGATTGGGCAATATCCGGAGGGAGATCACCTCAACGCTCAACAGCATCTCCCGAAGCCTGAATTCGATATTGCGGAAAGCACAGGCCGAAGGCTTTGTGGACAAGGACATCACTCCCGGCATGCGCGACGGGAGGTTGGTGATTCCCGTAAATCCGGCTTTCAAACGAAAGATAAAAGGAATTGTCCACGACGAGTCGGCATCCGGGAAAACCGTTTACATAGAACCCTCGGAAGTGGTGGAAGCCAACAACCGTATCCGTGAACTGGAAAGTGACGAACGCCGCGAGATCATCCGCATCCTCACCGAGTTTACCGATTACCTCCGCCCCTTCCTGCCCGACTTGCGGCAGTCCTATGAATTCCTGGCTCAAATCGATTTCATCCGCGCCAAGGCCAAGTTCGCGCTGCAGATAAACGCCTTGAAACCCAATTTCGAAAACAGGCTCGTCATCGACTGGGCACAGGCGGTTCATCCGCTTCTTTTCCTTTCGCTGCAAAAGCAAAGGCGCAAGGTGGTGCCGCTCGACATAACGCTCGGGGGAAACAGCCGGATACTGGTGATCTCGGGGCCCAATGCCGGCGGGAAATCGGTATGCCTGAAGACCGTCGGGTTACTGCAATATATGGTTCAGTGCGGCCTGCTGATTCCGTTGCGGGAAAATTCGCGAGTAGGCTTGTTCAACGATATCTTTATTGATATAGGCGACGAGCAGTCCATCGAGAACGACCTCTCCACATACAGCTCCCACCTGCAGAACATGAAGTTCTTCGTGAAAAACTGCGGCAAGCATTCCCTCTTGCTGATCGACGAGTTTGGCAGCGGCACGGAGCCACAGATCGGCGCGGCCCTTGCCGAATCGTTGCTGGACCGGTTCAACCAGAAGAACGCTTTCGGCGTCATCACCACCCACTACCAGAACCTGAAACATTTTGCCAACGAAAACGAAGGGGTTGTGAACGGCGCCATGCTGTACGACCGGCACGAAATGCAGCCGCTTTTCCAGCTTTCCATCGGAAACCCGGGAAGCTCCTTCGCGGTGGAGATTGCCCGGAAAATCGGACTCCCCGACGATGTAATCGCCCAAGCCTCCGAAATTGTCGGCTGCGATTACATCAATATGGATAAATATTTGCAGGACATTTCCCGTGACCGCCGCTACTGGGAGCGAAAACGCGAGGAGGTGCGCCGCGAACGCAACCGGCTTAACGAGATTTCGGAGAAATACGAGTCCGAAATGGAGGAAATAAACCGGAAGAAAAAAGAGATATTGGCCGAAGCAAAACAGCAGGCCGAACGGCTTATAACCGAGAGCAATGCAAGAATCGAAAGCACCATACGCCAGATCAGGGAAGCACAGGCAGACAAGGAAAAGACCAAACGGGCGCGCCAATCGCTTGGTGAATTCCGGGAGAGCATAGCAACTTCCTCCGACACTCCCCGTGAAGTGAAGCCGGTACGAAAGAAACTCAAGCAAAAAACCGTAACTCAACCTCAAAACGCCAGCCTCAAAACGCCAATCGCCGCTGGCGATACCGTCCGCATGAAAGGACAGACCGTTACGGGAGAAATCCTGGAAATACAGGGGAAAAAAGCGATCGTTGCCTTTGGCGTGATAAAATCCACGGTCGATCTGGAAAAACTGGAAAAGGTAAACGGCTATCAGCGGATCAAAGAGAATAAATCGTCCAACACGCGCGATCTGCTGCACGACCGCAAGCTCAACTTCAGGCAGGATATCGACGTGCGCGGAATGCGTGGCGACGAAGCGCTGCAAGCCGTGATGTACTTTATCGACGATGCCATTCAGCTAAGCGTATCCCGGGTACGCATCCTCCACGGGACAGGCACCGGCGCATTGCGGCAAATCATCCGGGAATACCTGAAAACGGTACCGGGTATCGCCCATTTTCAGGATGAGCATGTTCAATTGGGCGGTGCCGGAATCACGGTCATTGATTTGGATTAAACATTATTGTTTTATCTTTGCACGAAAAACAACTATTTGCGCACTGAATTAACAGATAAAACATGTCTTATGCTGAAATTTTCTAAACCTTTTTGGGTCGCGAACTTTGTTGAACTCCTTGAACGGCTCGCATTTTACGCCGTATTCATTGTAATCACCCTGTACCTGTCCAACGTCTGGGGTTTCTCCGATGTGCAAGCAGGCATCATTTCCGGGATATATTCCGCTTTTTTATATTTACTCCCGACCTTTACCGGGGCCATTGCCGACAAGATAGGCTTTCGCAATTCCATCATCCTGGCGTTTGCCTTCTTAACCATCGGTTACGGAGGACTGGGCCTGATTCCCACCCTATTGCAGAGCGCGGGACTGGTGCATTACGGAACGACCACCGCCTATTCGGGATTAATCGGAAGCATACACCAATGGTCTATTATCCCGATTCTTGTTTTTATCGTCATCGGCGGCGCTTTCATAAAGGCCGTCATATCGGGAACCGTGGCCCGCGAAACCACTACGGAGAATCGTGCCCGGGGATACGCCATTTTTTATATGATGGTGAATATCGGGGCATTTCTGGGTAAGACCGTGGTCGACCCTCTACGAAGGAGTATGGGGGACGAAGGCCTGGTCTACCTCAATTACTTCTCCGCCTCCATGACATTTTTGGCATTGATTGCCGTGTTCTTCCTTTACCAATCGGCGCACACCGAGGGTCGGGGGAAGAAAATGCGGGAACTTCTGCAATCGATGGGCAAGGTGCTGACAAACGGAAGATTGATGATCCTGATGCTGATCATAAGCGGTTTTTGGATGATCCAAAGCCAAATGTACTCCACGATGCCGAAATACGTCATACGGCTGGTGGGCGATGGCGCCACACCGGGATGGTATGCCAATGTGAATCCGCTGGTGGTATTTATAAGCGTTAATTTTATCACTTCCCTGATGAAAAAAAGAAACGCCATCACTTCGATGATGACAGGCATGTTTATTATCCCGCTTTCAGCGTTGGTCATGTCTTTTGGGAACCACATAGGAGATGCCTATATCCTGGGGATGCATCCCGTTGCGTTCATGATGATTATCGGTATTGCCATGCAGGCGTTGGCCGAGTGTTTTATCTCACCCCGCTATCTGGAGTATTTTTCGCTGCAGGCACCCAAGGGCGAAGAAGGATTATACCTGGGATTCAGCCACCTGCACTCATTTTTCTCCTACCTGTTTGCTTTTGGAATATCGGGATTTCTGCTGGAAAAATATTGCCCCGATCCACGCCTGTTCATCAGCGCGGAAGGTATACTCGACCAGGCAGCCTATTCCGCGGCAACAGAGCACGCGCATTATATCTGGTACGTCTTTGTGGGGATTGGGGCCGTTTCCGCGGTTGCGCTCTTTATCTATTCCAGGGTAGTCAAACACCTGGACAGGAAGAATAAACTTGTGAAGCAATAAATTTACTTTATTACTTATGGATCAATATTTATTAAATATTTTGCATTAATTGCCTGTTTTGCCTATTTTTGTCAATGGAAAATCTTTATAAAAAACATGTCATGCGATTAGATTTAAGTTCTTACATTACGCTCGAAAGAATACCTCAACGGTATTATAAACCGGAAAACGACTTTGAGGAATACACGCTCGGCCGTTTTGAAAAAATCCCGATCCACATTTTTGAAAAAGCGGAACGTGCCGCCCAAAAAGTAGCCGGCGGAATTGTAAAAGACCTGCAAAAACATCAGGCTGAGGGAAAAAAGTTTGTCCTCGGCGTTTCCGGCGGCTCTTCACCGATCCTGGTGTATGAAGAACTCATCAGGCGGCATAAAGAAGAAGGGGTGAGCTTCAGCAACCTGGTGGTATTTAACGTTTACGAGTTCTATCCGGTTTCCGAACCGTCCCTTACCAATTTACAGTCCATCAAGGACTCCTTTTTGAACCATATCGACATAGACCCCGGGAACATCCACTCGATCGATGCCTCTATCGAAAAGGACCTCATCGCGGAAAAGTGCGAGGAATACGAACAAGCGCTGCACCAGCTAGGGGGATTGGACTATTTGCTGCTGGGATTGGGAAGCAAGGGAAACATCGGCTTTAACATGCCGGGCAGCAACCTCCATTCACAAACCCGTCTGGTGATGCTCGACGGAGACTCGCGCCGCGACATAGCCTCCAGCTACGAATCCCTGGACAAAGTGCCCGTCAGCGCCATTACCATGGGTATTGCGGACATGATGCGGGCAAAAAGGATTTCACTGATCGCCTGGGGCGAGCAAAAAGCGGAGAGCATCAAGCAAATGGTGGAAGGAAGCGTAACGGAATCGATGCCCGCGTCGGTCTTGCAAACGCATCCGGAAGCGGATGTTTACATCGATCTGGCTGCGGCAAGCGACCTGACCCGCATCAGCCAGCCTTGGCTTGTCACCAATTGTGAATGGACGAGCAAGCTTATCCGCAGGGCGATCGTTTGGTTGTGCGGCATTGTGAACAAACCCATTCTGAAGCTCACCAACAAAGATTACAACGACAACGGGCTAAGTGAACTCATCACCCTTTACGGTTCCGCGTACAACGTCAACATAAAAATATTCAACGACCTGCAACACACCATCACCGGCTGGCCGGGCGGAAAGCCCAACGCGGACGATTCCAACCGTCCGGAAAGAGCGAAACCGTATCCCAAACGCGTGATCATCTTCAGCCCCCACCCCGATGACGATGTCATTTCCATGGGTGGCACCTTTCAGCGGTTAGTAAATCAGGGGCACGACGTGCATGTCGCTTACCAGACTTCGGGCAACATTGCCGTTGGCGACGAGGAGGTTATCCGGTATTTATCGGTCTTCAAAAACCTTATCAAAGAGTTTGAACCCACCAATTCCACCGCTCTTAACAAGTTATCGAACATATTGCACCACCTCTTCCACGAAAAAGGAGTGGACGATATAGACACGCCCGAAGTCCGTTTTCTCAAGGGCAGGATTCGCCGCGAAGAGGCCCGCTCCGCAGACAGGTACGTGGGGCTGCCGCACAGTCATGTGCATTTTCTCGACTTGCCGTTTTACGAAACCGGAAGGGTGAAAAAAGACCCCATCTCTGAAAAGGACGTGGTCATTGTCAAGGACTTCATCGAAAGCATCAAACCGCACCAGATCTATGTTGCCGGCGACCTCGCCGATCCGCACGGAACCCACAAGGTATGCCTGGATGCCATTCTGGCCTCCATCGATTTGATGAAGGACGACGAGTGGTACAAGGATTGCCGCGTTTGGATGTATCGTGGCGCCTGGATGGAATGGGAGATCGACCATATCGAGATGGCCGTCCCGATCTCTCCCGAAGAGCTGCGCCAGAAAAGAAACGCCATTCTGCGCCACCAGTCGCAAATGGAAAGCGCCCCGTTCCTCGGTGATGACGAACGGTTGTTCTGGCAACGTTCCGAAGAGCGTAACCGGGCAACGGCCAACATGTACGACAAGCTCGGATTGGCCTCCTATGAAGCCATTGAAGCATTCGTGGAATACAAACCTATCCGGGAAAATATCGAGAATCATTGAACGGACAAGGGAGTTTTTCTCTTTAGCAACCTGTTCCGGTACCCTTCGCACCGGAACAGGTTGCTCTTGCTCATCTGATTTTTACACAACGGCCAAAAATCTGCTGTAAAATGCCGCTATATGGAAAAAAAGTTGTATATTGAGCGCAATTTATTGTGAGCAGTTATGCTTAAAGAGAAGTTTCATATTGAGTTTGTGATGGGCAGCGCCACACAAGCGAGTTTGTGGAGAATGATCAGCCAGATTGACGGATTATCGGAATGGTTTGCCGATGAAGTTACGATGAACGAGGAGGAAAATGTTTACACATTTTTTTGGGGAAAATCGGATAATCAGGCAGAGATCCTAAGTTCGAAACCCCAGCAGAGTATCCGTTTCCGATGGTTGGACGAGGAGGAAGAGAATGTATATTTCGAGTTCCAGCTTCACAAACTGGAATTATCCAATGAAATTGCTTTACAAATCACCGATTTTGCAGAACCCGACGAAAAAGGCGATGCCATTACCTTGTGGGAAACACAGATCGATAAAATGAAAAGACGGCTGGGTGTATAGTAAGCACCCCTCGCTATAAAAAAGGAACAACCGAAAACCAGCCGGTTGTTCTTTCTGTTTTCTTAAACCTCAAGACACTTTTCTCCCCAGGAATTTATTATCTTTGTATCGAATTTAAAAAGGGCTTCTTTTTAACAGATGAGAAAGGATTTCCACATAAAAAAACTTTACGGCTATTTGTTAAGAACCTATATCCCGCTGTTTCTGATGACGTTTGCCATATGCCTTTTTTTGGTGCTGATGCAATTCCTATGGAAATACGTTGAGGACATGGTAGGCAAAGGGCTCGGATTAAACGTGATAGGCGAAATGTTTTTATACGCGGTGCTTCAATTGATACCC
>JBGZJM010000045.1:0-3362 GCA_041848845.1 Petrimonas sp.
AACCTTAAAGCGAACTCCTTTATTGAATTTCAATTTGTTTTGCCTTGGGAGCTTCCACTTCTTTTACGGTAGGAATTTCAACCGTCAGCACGCCGTTTTCAACCTTAGCCGATATGTTGTCTTTTTCCACATTATCGGGCAAAATCATTTTTCGGGTGAATTGCGTGTAAGAAAACTCGCGCCTCAGGTAAGTCCCTTTTTTGTCCTTTTCTTCCGATTCATTTTTCTTTTCAAAGCAGATAACCAAGTTGTTATCTTCGTCTACACTTACGTTGCAATCTTCTTTGGTCATGCCGGGAGCAGCCACCTCAACGGTAAAGCCGTCTTCATTCTGCTGAATATTGATTGCCGGCACCGACTTGTTGTTGTTCGTAACCCACTCGTTTCCGAAAAAATCGTTGAAAACACTGGGCAGCCATGTGTTTGTTCGTCTAATAATTGTCATAATTTTATCCTTTCTTTTTAGTTATTCATTCGATTTCTTGTGTGCATCGCCAGCGATACACCCAGAAAACTCCAAATTGTGTGCCGATGGAATATTGGCGTCTTTTTGGAATGATTTACGACAAAATGGCTTGAAAAAAGACGATATTTGCTGAATACCGAGTGATTTGATGACAAAATGACATTGTTTTGCCGGACTTCCTCCCATATCAGGGGGCCAATATGCAATAAACTTGAGGTAATGTTCCGGAATTACGTGAAGGAAATGTGACGTTTTCCTCCAAAAAAAACGGGAACTGTTGTTGTTCAACATCCCCGTTTTCGAATATGTCTGACGGATCAATACTTCAATACCGATTTGGTTTGAATATCGTCCGCGTTACTGAACGGCACTAATGCAAATCCCCACTTGTAGTTTTGGTTGGCCGGTATGGAATATTCGGGCAGCGGGCGTGCACCCCAACTGTTGTATCCGGCGACGCCCTGTTGCTTCATGTCCACACAGACTTCAACGAAATTACGCGGAGTGACGTCATGGATATGGGTGTGTCTGGGGCGCTTGTTTTTAGCCTCGGCGTCGTCGCGTCCGGCAATCTCTTCGCTGCTGAAATTGTTCCATTGGTAGGGGCGTTGGACAGCTTCTTCCGAATCGAAATCTTCCACTGAATTTCTCAGCGAGTTGAAGCCGACGGTTTCGTCGGCAACAACCATCAGTCCGTTTCCAGCACCCTTAAGGGCAACCCAGCGTGTGTCGGTGCGGTATCCGTTCTCCTGGGGACGGACGTATGGGAAATACATTTCATCGGCGGTGGTCTTATAGAGGCCTACTTTCGAACCTGAGGCGCGGTCGATGTAGTTTTCGCCGGGCCCGCGGCCGAAGTATTCTACCGCATTCATGGCTGCCGGCAGGCGAAAACGCACGCCGATGCGCGGAACAACGAGTTCCGATGAGGCTTTGCGGGCTGCGGTGGCTTCGGGCGATGCGGTTGCCATCTGCGTTGCTTCCGACGCTTCCAGCGGGGCGGCCTGCATGTCAGTAGAATGGAACTCTACGTTCACTTTCACCACTCCCGATGGATGAACGGTATATTTAACCGTGTAAAGGTTGCCGGCGGCCAGCAGATAGGTTGTTTCAACGATGGCGTTATTGCCCTGAGCGTAGGCCTTGACGTCGGTGACGTTGAAGTTGCGGCTCGATTGTTTCCATACTTGGAGGCGGTGCGGATTTCCGTTCCCGAAGTCATTGTCGTTGGGCGCGCGCCAGAAGTTGGGCTGAATGCCGAAACCCTTGTCGAAATATTCGGTTCCGTTTACTTTGTAAGAGGTAACCAGTCCGTTCTTTTTGTCGAAAATAAACGTTACGGCAGATGAATTTACATTAATTTTATTTTCGGAATCAGAAATCTTCCATTCCGGATTCTTCGATGTTTCGGTATAAGCCTGTTTGGGTGTAGAATTTGGCAACTTAAATTGCTCAAAAGCAACTATATGATTGGCAGGGACTAGTAGAGCCGCAGTTTTCCGGGCAACTTCAAAGTTTATGAAATATTCGCCCATAACTTTTTTCATTGATGAACCGTAATGGATGTGAATTTCCTGCATTTCCTGCGGATTGAGGTTTATTTCAGGCAGTATGTCTTCCTTTACTTTTTTGCCGTTTCTTGTAATATTGTATCGGAACGTGTAGTTATCGGTATCGGAGAAATATTGCCGATTGATTACCCTGAAAATTCCTTTGGACAAATCAACCGCTTCGAAAGCGAAATTCTGATGAACATATTTCACTTCGGCCATAGCGGGGTGGGGGGTACGGTCGGGATTTACAATGCCGTTGCAGAGAAAATTTCCGTCGCTGGGCATATCCGTTCCGTAATCGCCACCGTACTTGTAGTAAACCCGTCCGTTTTCGTCGACAGCCTCCATTCCCTGGTCGACCCAATCCCAGATATAACCGCCCTGCAGGTTGGGATATTTGTAGATGGCTTCCCATTGCAGGTCTAAGTTTCCGTTGGAATTGCCCATCGCGTGCGAATATTCCGAAGGAATAACCGGACGGTCGCTCCCTTTTTGACCGATTTCTTCCAGCCACGCCGCACTCGGATATTGCGGCACGTACATATCGGTATTCGCGTCCCATAAGGCGCGTTCGTAGTTTACGGGGCGGTTCATGAAGTCGCGTTCCCGGTCTTTCAGAAATTTGTAGGTGTGGAAGAAGTTGATTCCGTTGCCGGCCTCGTTTCCGAGCGACCATATTGTTACCGAGGGATGGTTTTTGTTGCGTTCGAACATGTTCACCGTCCTGTCCATGTGGGCTTGTTCCCACTCGGGATGTTTGGCCAGCGAGCGTTCGCCGTAGTACATACCGTGCGATTCGATATTGGCTTCGTCGTAAACGTATAATCCGAATTCGCTGCACAGTTCGTAGAAACGGCGCGCTTGCGGGTAGTGCGACAGGCGGACGGTGTTGATGTTGTTTTGTTTCATCAGTTCGAAATCCTTGCGCATCAGTTCTTCGGGCACGTAATGTCCCGTTTTGGGGTTGGTCTCGTGGATGTTGACTCCTTTCAATTTGATGGGTTGCCCGTTCACCAGGAATAACCGGTCGGTTCTCTCACCGGTTTTTACGGCTTTGATTTCAAAGCGTCGGAATCCGACGGAGTAGGGGACTACTTCGCCCGACTTTTCGCCCTCTTTTTTAACGGTAATAAGAAGCTTGTAGAGGTTGGGGTGTTCCGATGTCCAGGTGGCCACGTCCGGTAGCCGGGCTTCAAATTTTACGGCATTCTCGCCTTGTCTTTGCACGCCGATGGCTTTTGACCCGGAGGCGACCTGCTTTCCTGCCGTATCCAGCAATTCGTACGAAACCTCGGCATACGAAACGCCTTGCGCATAGTTGCTGACGGTGGTTTCAAGCTCGA
>JBGZJM010000046.1:0-3091 GCA_041848845.1 Petrimonas sp.
AGAAGCATTGGCATATTTATCCCGTCCATTCTTCAGGTTCAGGGCCGAGTTGACCGCCTGTACCCCCACGATCTGGCTCGTGGGAGTAACCAACGGCGGCAATCCGGCGTCGAGCCGGACACTGGGAATCAGTTTCATGGCATCTTCCAAGATATCCAACGAGTTAAACTGCTTCAGCTGCGCCACCATATTGGTGTACATTCCGCCGGGAATCTCGGCGTTCTTCACCCTTTCATCGGGTTTGGGAAAATTGAAGTAAGCTTCGATTTGATGACAGGCCTCCAGTAAAGCCGTCTCGTTGTTGACTTGAGCCGCGGCAATGGCGTCGTCGAACAACGTGTCAATCGCGGCAGGCAACGTGTCTGTGAGCGGGTTGAACGGATTCGGGAACTGTTTTACCGTATCGAAAGCTTCCAATTCCCGGCGGATTCCGAACAATTCGGCATTTATTTTTGCCACGGCCTCCATGTTCACGTCCAGTTCGATGTCCAGTTTTTGGCAGAAAACATACACAAGCTCAATGGCTGGGGCAGCCGGTCCGCCGGAAAAGTTCCAGATATTGGTATCGACGATATCCACTCCGTTCACGATGGCCGAAAGCACGGATCCCAGCCCGTATCCCGGGGTGCAATGTGTGTGAAAATCGATGGGGACGTTGAGTTCTTTTTTGAACAGGGAGATGAGGTTTGCCACGCGCGTGGGCGGAATCAGTCCGCTCATGTCTTTGATGGTGATCATGTCGGCACCCAATGCCAGCATTTCCTTGGCTTTCTGAAGAAAATAGCGGTCGGTAAACACATTTTCCTTTTTTATCCGCACTTCCTCTTTTTTATTGAATAAACCGAGAAAACCCTTTTTTTCAACGATCTTTACCTCATCGTCGTATTTGGGATCGATGGTATAGCAAACCGCGCAATCCGCCAGACCACCGTATTTTTTAATGTATTTCACACTCGACTTTATATTGTCGACATCGTTCAGCGCATCGAAAATACGCATAATATTGAGGCCGTTGGCGACGGCATTTTTGAAAAATCCGTCAATAATTTCATCCGGATAAGGAGCATATCCGTAAAGGTTTCTTCCTCGTGAAAGCGCTGTGAGCTTTGATGCTCCTTGTACACCGTCACTGATTTTTTTTAACCTGTCCCAGGGGTTTTCACCTAAATAGCGCATGACGGAATCGGGCACAGCCCCTCCCCAGACTTCCATAGCATAGAAATTGGCATCTTTGTAATAAGGCAACACTCTGTCAACTTGTGATTGGTTCATCCGGGTGGCAAAAGCCGATTGCTGGCCGTCTCTCAACGTGAGATCTCTGATTAAAAGTTTACGTTTCATCTGTTTAAAAATTTAATTTCTACTTTTTATTGTGGTTTTAGATATCAGTTTCGTTGTTTTTTACCGTTTATGCTTACAATCTTTAATCATTATAAATATCTCAAACACAGAAATTTAGTTTTTAATTTCTCCATACAAAGTAACGAATTAATTTCGGATTATAAACAACGAATTAAGGATTTTTTTCTTTAATTCATGCTAAAAACAACAAAAGCAGCATTTTAAAGGGAAGATGCTGCTTTTGGGTGCATATACGAAAAAAACCTACTTCTCAGTATCGCCTTTTTCCTTTCTTGGAAACGTTGAAATCCTGCTTTGGCTTGTCACCTTTGTATTTCTTATTCTCCGGCATATTGTTGTCTGCTAATTCAACCACCAGTTTCCTGTCTTCCACGAAGACTCCTTTGAAGGATTTGAGAACTTGTTTGGCATTCTCTTCGGGGACTTCAAAAAACGAAAAGTTCTTCATCAGGTCGATACGCCCTACCCTGATCTTTCCGGGCACGTAATCGTTGATAAAACCCATCAGATTAGCCGGGTTGGCTCCGTCCGTTTTTCCGATATTGATAAAAAAGCGGGCATACCCTTTTTCGGGTTTCCTCGGACCTCCTTCGTTTCTGTCGAATTTCTTTCCCTTGCCGCGTTCCTCCCTTTTCGAGCTGTGTTCTTTAGGTTCTTCAATTTCCTCGGCAGCCTGGTAATAATCGATCAACCGGTTGAATTCGAGGGATACCATCCGTTTAATGACATCCTCCTTTTCCAGCCAGTCGAGTTTCTTGAAGATGGAAGGCAGCAAACGGGCAATTTCCTCTTCGTTCACCTTTACCTTTTCAATCTTATCCACAAAATTGAACAGCTGTTTCTCGCAAATGATGTCCCCTTTGGGCACCTGGCGGTATTCAAACTTTTTATTGATAAGTTTTTCGATCTGCGCGACCTTTCCTTTCTCCCGGGTGTGTATGATGGAAATGGAGGTACCGGTTTTTCCCGCCCTGCCGGTACGTCCGCTGCGGTGCGTGTATACTTCGTAATCATCGGGAAGCCCGAAGTTGATTACATGAGTGATGTCGTCCACATCCAGGCCCCGGGCGGCCACGTCGGTCGCAACAAGCAACTGCAGGTTCCGCAAGCGGAACTTGTTCATGACATAGTCGCGTTGCGCCTGCGACAGATCGCCGTGCAACGAATCGGCGTCGTATCCGTCTTGAATGAGTTTATCCGCTATTTCCTGGGTTTCTTTCCTCGTCCTGCAAAAAACAATGCCGTATATATTGGGGTAGTAATCCACAATCCGTTTCAGCGCAAGGTATTTGTCTTTTGCGTGAACCATGAAATAGATGTGTTTTACGTTCAGCGCACCTTCGTTTTTCCGACCAATGGTTATTTCCATGGGGTTGGACATATATTTCCGGGTAATTTTGGCTATTTCCTGAGGCATGGTAGCGGAAAAAAGTAACATGCTGCGGTTATCGGGAACGTGAGAGAGGATTTCATCTATACTTTCCGTAAATCCCATGTGCAACATTTCGTCGGCTTCATCCAGCACAACGGTATGGACATTTGCCAACGAAACCGTTTTGCGATTAATCAAGTCAATCAGCCTTCCCGGCGTGGCAACGATAACATGAACGCCCCGTCTCAACGCTTTAATCTGGCTTTCGATGCTTGATCCTCCATAAACGGGAAGGATTTTTATATCATCAATGTACTTGGAAAAATCGGTCAAATCGCCGGCTATCTGCAGACAAAG
>JBGZJM010000047.1:0-3475 GCA_041848845.1 Petrimonas sp.
AGTAATTGGCTCCAAACATTTGGCTATATGCCATATTGAGAACAGCCGATGCTTTTTCAGTGGATGTCCAGTAATTGGCGTCAGTGAATTTATTGGTCGGTGCCAGATCGAGGTCATTGCAGGACGAAAGTGTGATAAGAGCGACCAAGATGGGCGTGATATATTGGTTGATTTTTGTTTTCATATCCTAAGATGTTAAAATTCAATGTCTAATCCTAATCCATAGTATACGAGGGTCGGGTAGTTACGCGCGCTGTTGGCACCCACGCCACCGATACCTCCCATATTGTTGCCAAATTCAGACGATTCAGGATCTATAAATGAATTTTTGCTCAGAGTCAGCGGATTTTGAGCGTTGGCGCTGATGCGTAGTTTTTGAATACCCATCCTTTCGGTGAGTTGCTTTGGCAATGTGTATCCCAGTTGTATGTTTTTTACACGCAGATAAGCTCCATTCAGCAGGTAAATGTCCGTGCCCGCTCTTCCCCAGTTATTGCTGCTGGAAGGAGAACTGGGAGCGATCAGCCTTGGCCATCTGGCGCTGGGGTTGGTCGGTGTCCAGAAATCGAGCTGATGCTTGTAGATCGCATAGGAGTAGTTTGAGTGAAACGGTTCGATCAATTCTCCACGTATGTACATGTCTCTTTTCCCTACTCCCTGTAGCAGGATGCTTAAGTCAAAGTCCTTGTACTGCAGGTCGTAATTAAAGCCAAATGTAAATCTGGGAAACGCGTTGCCCAAGACCACACGGTCTTTTTCATCAATTATATTGTCTTTGTTCTGATCCACATACTTCACATCACCCGGCTGGACGATTGCGCCTACAGGAAGTGCGCTATTAGCGATCTCTTCAAGACTTTGGAAATAACCATCAGTCCTGTAGCCGAAATAAGACCCCAAGGCTTCTCCTTCCCGGATCAGTTTGTACATTTGGTCACTCTGGTCAATCCTTTCTTTTCCGCCAAAGTCGGTGATTTTGTTCTTCGAGTCTGAGAAATTGAGGTTGAAATTATGGCGGAAACCTCCTGAACGCAAACGGTAGTTGATAGTTGCTTCCCATCCCCGGTTTCTCATCTCTCCTGCATTTTCATGTGCCGCGGTGCTCCCGAATACGGTAGAAACTTCCGGAGCCAGTAAAATATCCCAGGTTCTTTTATTGAAGTAGTCGAGAGAAACAAAAAGGTCATTATTAAAAAAACCCGCATCCATACCAATGTTGAAATTCCCGGATTTCTCCCATGTCAGATTCCGGTTTCCATAGGTGAATCCTGTTCCCGGTACAGCCTCATTGTTGAAGACATAAGTATTGGTATACATTTGATATACTGTTTGGTAAGAATAGTTGGCGACGTTCTGGTTCCCCAGTACACCATAAGAGGTTCTTAATTTTAAATCTCCCACATTGTTTTTGTATGATTCCATGAAGTTTTCTTCCGAAATCCTCCAGGCGCCGGAAAAAGAGGGAAAGAAACCCCATCTGTTCTCTTTGGCAAACTTGGATGAACCGTCGTAGCGGAACGAAATGTCCCCGTAGTACTTGTCCCTGTAGCTATAGCCCAGACGTCCGAAAAGAGAGGTGATGCTGGTCTGATCGGTGGCAGGATTGTTTCCCTCGGCTCCGTTGGAGGTAAAGTTACCTGTGTCTGGCTCAGAGTCATCGGTGGTAGGCAGTCCCAGATCTGGATCGGTAAATTTCCATGCAACACGACTTGCCTTGTAGTTATAGGATTCATTGGAGGTGCCCAATAGTCCCGTTACACGGTTCACTTTATTAAAAGTACGGTTATAATCCAATAATAACTGTGTGCTGAGGGTATATCGTTTGTTGTTGTAATCTTCCGTAAGGCGGTTCGGATTGATGTTCACCACGGGATTCTCCAGGTCATTACGGGAATAGAGCGGTACCATGATGTCTCTTCTGAAACGATGGTGTTGTGTAAGATCGAGGCCTGCCAGTCCTTTCAGTGTAAGTCCATCGGTTATGCTGTAATCAAGGGTTAGACTGCCGATAAAATTGTCTTCATCCTTGTTTTCATAACCGCCTTCTTTTAGTTTAGCCAATGTGTTGTCATCGCCGATAATATCATTGATCAGGTATTTTCCATCCTGCTCAAACCTGTAATAGTAGTAAGGCGGTATGCGGGAAGAATTGATGATGGTATTTCCTGTCCCTCCGGCAATGGTTCTTTCGTTACGACGGTTATACGCCATCAGTGAAGTCAGTTTAAACCGCTTGTACTCGGTAGTCAGATTGGAACGGAAATTGTAGCGTTCCAGGCCGTATCCTCCCACAAAATTGCTTTCCTGATTCAGATAGCCCGCAGAAACCATATATGTCGTATTGTCGCTGCCGCCTGAAACATTTAGGTTATAACTTTGTTGCAACCCTTTTTGCATAATCTCATTAAAATACCAGTACTCTTCACCCCGATGTTCGTATAAATCGCGAATTTGCATGGGGGTATAAACAGGTGCGCTTCCCGCATTCATATTAGCCTGATTCCGGTACATGGCGTTCTGCCATCCCTCCACAGGTTGATATAATATGTTGGGATCCTGATAACCCACCAATCCATTTAACCGTACCAACGGTTTGTTTGATTTTAAACCTTTTTTCGTCGTGACAAGTATCACACCGTTGGCTGAACGGGAACCGTAAATGGCGGCACTTCCCGCATCCTTCAGGATGGATACGTTCTCAATGTCGTTCTGATTCAGGCTGTTAAGGGTATTGGAAGAGGAAATCAATCCGTCAATAACAATTAAAGGATCATTGTTACCCATTGTGCTGACGCCACGGATGTTGATACTGAGATTATTGTCGTTGGGATTCATGTTTTTCTGCTGTATGATCAGGTTCGCAGAGGCTCCTTGGAGGGCTTGTACAACATTGCTTACAGGCCGGTCTTCAAACATTTCGGAATTAATCTGGTCTACGGCTCCTGTGATGCTTTTGCGCTGGCGCGTACCGTAACCAATAACAACCACTTCGTCCAACGCTTTTGTGTCTTCCTGAAGTATTATATGAAAGCTGTTCTTTCCCGCGGTGCTGATTTCCTGTTCCAAATAACCGATATAAGTTATCTTCAGCGTTGCGTTGTGTTCTGCTTGAAGCAAGAAATTACCGTCCACATCGGTAACGGTTCCGTTGGTTGTGCCGGTTTCTACTATATTGGCCCCGATAATGGGTTCACCCTGGGCGTCCACCACTCTGCCGGTTATTTGCTTTTTGTCCGGTTGTTGAGTGATATTGATGTCCGGTTGCTCAACAGTTACTACGGCCGGAGCAGATTCTATGGATTTATAGACAACAATTTGCTTGTCCAAAATTTTATACGTAAGTCCTGTCTCGGATAGTACTGCGTCCAGAATTTCCGTTACATTTTTTGAATGGGCTTCAACGTTTACTTTTTTCCCCAATGCTTTTTCGCTGTTATCGGAAAAAACGAAAATGTAGTCACTGTTTTTTTCAATC
>JBGZJM010000048.1:0-5305 GCA_041848845.1 Petrimonas sp.
GACGAATCCAGGAACGGAAAGATGCTTTCTCTTCATAGAGCTCTATCACTCGTGCACCGTTCGGCTTCAAATCGTTATAGACCGTATCGCAGCCGCTGAACCGACCATAAACAAAGAACATCTTGTTCCAGCAAACGGCATAATCGTTATTGTGATCATGCCCCACAAACATCGCCTGTACATCGCCCATCTCCTTCATCGAGACAAACATTCCGGAGTTAATTTTGGGGCAGCAGATCGATTCTTTACGGGTCCCTGCAACTTTACCGTTTCCCGCATCAAACGTAGCCTCTTCATGTTCCGGTAGCGGAATGTGAAAGAAAGCGAATGCAGGGATAGGCTTTCCTCCGTTCTTCTGCGTGTATTCCGCACTTTTTTTGCGGTACCATGCAATCTGGTCGAAATGAATATGGCCGTAGGTGTCGGGAATATCGGGTATGGTGGCTCCTCTGTTGGAATCAAGAATATACAAAAGCCTTCGTATTTCCTTGTTTTTGGGAGAGTTAACGGTTATCACCGAGTTGCTCGCGCCGTAAATTCCATCCGTTCTCGTATTCAGATTGTACGGCATGGAGATGACGATATCGAGCATTTCCTGACGGGATTTCCCGAATTCTTCATCGTGGTTGCCAAAGGCAACCGCAAAAGGTATTTTCCTGTCAACGATCGGTTGCAGGATTTCACGGGCTGAAGCCTCGGCCGGTTTCCCGAAAATTACATCTCCGGTATGAATCACCAAATCGGGCTTTTCAAGATCCAGCATCTGATTTACATTATCCAATGCGCGCTTCGATCTCGGATCTCCCGCAATATAATGTGTATCGGTGAATTGCAGGATTTTAAATGTCCCGTTCTCCTTGAAATACACCTGTTTATCCAAAACTTGTTGGTTTGCATCGGAAGGCATGAGACTATTTTTCGAATAACCGTCGGTCGCGGCCACACCGGCTATACCGGCAACTATCGAGCCTTTAATAAATGATCTTCTATTCATCTCTTTGTTATTTAAAACGTTGTTTATGACTATTATACTATTTTTTCCACCTCAATTATTCCGGTATTTTGTAACAATGGGTCTGCTCCGAAAGCCCAAAAACCGATTTTACAGAATTTCAACTCACTGAAAATCAATAGGCTTAGCCTGGTGATCAAACTTTCAAAAACCTCAAAATCAGCGGAGAGAGATAGGCGAGCGGCTCCTTTACGGTGAACCCTTTTTCGTTTTCCAACACATCCGCCGGAACCCATTTTCCCCGTTCATTCAACCGCTCAATCCTGCACTTACTCCACTCCGGTGCCACATCCAGCTCAAAAGAATCAAACAGATCGGAACAGAGACTGATGATGGTGGCGACTCCATATCTTCCCTCGAATAATAGCGTTCCATCCGTCCCCCGAACATTTTCAGGTGTAGCGGGCAAAAACAGCCGAAATCATTGTTTCCGGGCGGTTGCCCCCCCAACTCTTTATAGGCAGTTCGTTGATATTCTTCGGGATAATACAAAAAGGGGACAATGGGGTCGATGCCTTTCAACGTTTCAATCTCATCGGTTGAAAGTTGTTGTAAAGAAGTCACGGCGTCTGCACTTACAATGTTTGCGTTGGAAAGGCCGGCAACCAACATCAGTCCCCAAGCCGATCTCTTGATGAAGTTTCTTCGTTTCATGCCCGCAATCATTAATTAATCGTTATTGTACCGAGAGGCACCCTGCGTGTATCCCATGGGAACGAAAAAAAAAATCGATATAACTTATGCATCGTTCAAAATATTAAAATATCTGCCTGCGGTTATTCTTCTGCGGAGCGCTCCCGCTTTTTTAAATCCTCCAAATCATCTCTATGTCGGTGCAGATGGAGACGTGAGCCTCCGAGAAGATTTCTCTTGTTCGTCACCCGATTTTACTGGTGCTCGTAAAAACACACCCTGATTTTCAGTGATTGGGAGACCGTTAAAAATCGGCTTCAGGGGTTTTCGGAGCAGACTCGTAATGATGTTTTACAATACCCGTTTGTATATCTTCTCGGCCTGCGGCACGATGGATGTCAAATCCTTGATATATACCGGCTGTTTCGAGGCCATGCTGTTACGCGCGGCAATTCCGATCAGGCAGGATAGCGCTCCGTCTCTGACGCCGGCACACTGTCTGTGCGGATCGGGAACATCGGGCAGGAATATCTGATCCTGCATCAGCACATCGCCTCCCCCGTGTCCGGTTTGAATCAAAGGAACGTGCACATAGTGACGTTTCCCAAAGTTCCTGAAGAGGATGATCTCATCATAATCGACATCAGAGGTCGGCCTTTTTTCCTGAATCCAGGCATCGATACGTCCCTTGGTGCCGTTAAAGGCGATGCGATATCCTTCATAGGGAGAGTAGGCGGTCAGCGAATAGGAAACCTGCACTCCGTTACAGTAGCGTATGGTGGCGGCCATCTTGTCGAAGATATTGATGTCATTTTTAAAAACGCATCCGTCTCTTAAATAGCCGTCGTATTTCTCGTTGTCCACATAGATCATTTTCAGAAAGTCATCTTTCATGATATCGAAATAGTAGGGACATTCCTTTGTATGGGAGCAACGTCTGCAATTTTCCGCGCGGAAAGAGCCGTTTTTCCCGTAGTGATCGAGTGAACCCAAGGCATAGACGCTTTCGGGGTCGCTCTCGATCCACCAGTTCAACAGATCGAAGTGGTGACAGGCTTTGTGTACCCACAACGAGCCGCTGTTTTCCACCTTCCGGTGCCAGCGACGGAAATAATCGGCGCCATGCTCTATATCGAGGTACCAGTGAAAATCCACCGACGTGAGTTCCCCTATCTCTCCCGAATGCAACAGTTCCCACAGTTTGACCCTGTGCGGCGAGTAGCGGTAGTTGAACGTGACACGACACACCTTTCCGGTTCTTTTTTCCGCATCGATGATTGCCTGGATCCGTTTTTCATCGATGGCCATCGGCTTCTCGGTGATGATGTCCGCTCCCAGCTCCATACCCCTTACGATGAGGTCGTTATGGGTATGGTCGGGGGTACATACGACCAGCACTTCCGGTTTCGTCTCTTTCATCATTTTCTCGAAGTCGAGATAGGCGGCACACTCCACTCCCACATATTTCTTCCAGGTGTTGAGGCGACCTTCATTGGTATCGCAGATGGCGACAAACTCTACATGATCCGGATACTTTTGCGCCACATCCCTTCCCCAGGTGCCTGCACCGCGATTGCCCAATCCCATCAGTGCCAGGCGTTTCTTCTTCACGGGAGCGGAGAAATGGGGCGCGGCTGTTCCCTGAGAATCGGGGGAAAGGATGTTGTCGGCATGGGTGTGGGACAGATTGCTCAACAGAGCGGTACCCGTCAATGCTGCCGAAGAGGTCAAAAAACTTCTTCTCGACATTTTGTTTTGTTCCGTTTTCATTGTCATTTTTCCTGTTTTTTTTTATGATGAATTCAAGTTTTGCAAGTTTTTATGTTCTGCACGAACGCGGACTCGCTTGGCAGGGGTTTTCTTCGTTCGGCATAGCCAAAACAAGATCTATCTCCCCGATTGTAAGTTGACCGCAGGGCGGCAGGATCGTTGAAGAGCGAATCATCGCACGGGAGAATCATAATTTTTATCACTTTATTGAGCAGACAAGACATACTTCTTAAAATCTTCCAGGTTATCGCAATATTCCGCGATGCGTTCAATATTTTCTCTTTTCAATATGTCGAGAAAACGATCGAACGATCCGTCGTTTCGTGCCTTTGCCGGCATGCGAAGGCATTTCAAATAGAGGATCGGCAAGGTGGCCAATTGTACCCGTCTCCGTATCGTCTCATTATCGGCGACAACCGCCGCTTTGTTCAAAATCTCTATCGATGCTACTACCAACTCATCCGAGAAGAGAGGGTCATCGGCTTTTAAACCGATATAAATGTGTGTTTCGGGTGTAACGGCATTTTGCAATAAATGAAAATATTGTTTGAGATATTGTCCCGCTCTGCCGTAATAACCGAAGAAAAAATCGTCCGTTACCTGTTCCGTATCACAATCGGGATTCCAAAGCAATTTTGCAATGAGATACGCTTTCAACTCTTGAAATTCACCTCCCCGCTCCTGATAAGAGCCTTGTTCCATCACACCGATCGCCTTGTTACCGGCAAAAGTTTTCATATTGGGTTGCAAAACAGCGAAATTGGGATAGGGTGTTATATGGCGTTGAAAATTAACGATATAACCCCATATATAAAGGTGCGGAGCAATGGCCGACCAATCCTTTAAATCTTTTACGAACGATTCGTTCTTGGGGCATGACTCCAAAGGGTGTGCCACACAGGCCTCTATCGGGCACAAGCGGACGATCACGTTGTGACGCGGTTGGATCTTCAGCGGTGCGGAGCGGGTATACTGGTAAGCCAACGTTCCGATAAATTTATCGGGGAACTCCTTTTCCACGGCTTCCGCCACCCGGTTTACGAACCAAATCAGGATGCCGGACTCTTTGCCGCCGTACTTGTTTGCAATCTCCCGGCATTTATCGCATTGACACGGGTTTTGCCAATCATTTTGCGAAACGGAATAGATCTTGTGTTCGGGATGTTCACGAATAAAATCCTTCACCCGACGGATCATAATTCTCTGCACATCGGGATTGCTGAGACAGAGTTGTCCCCGTTTTCCCCAATCCGGATTATCGGGGTCTGCCGTGCGCTTTCCCGCTACCAAGCTGTAATATTCGGGATGGGTGTCAAAGAATTCGGACGGAGGCAAAAAATAATAGAACGTATGTACCGCCCAATAACTCTCGCTTCCTCCGGGTTGATGAACCGGATTGGAACCCATCGTTCCGTTCATCTTATTTCTTGCAGCCCACACCGGATCGAACGCCGTATAAAAAAAATCATTCCGCACCAATATACCGGGAGACTCCTTTCTATTGAATGAAGAAAAGAGGTATTCCCGCTTTGAAGGAATATGCTTCACTTCCGGCGTGTACCAGCGACAGCCCAATTCATTTTCCAGAAAAGAGAATACCCCATACATGGTACCCCGTTGTTTCCCTCCGTAGATATATATTTCGGATGCCCGGTTAAAGTAGCGAAACGACTCATCGTGAAAATCCGGTTCGCCATCACCCGTTTTCTCCCGTAACGCCTTACTGTAGCCCACATAGATCCTTTTTCCCGTTTGCGGCAGTGTTGCGTCGGGAGCATATTCCCGAACCCTGAAAGGGGCCCCGCTGATCTCCGTGAGCCAATGTTGCAGTTCATTGGCAGCCCATATCTCCGACTCGGAAGCGTCGGTAGATATAAAAATATCGTATCC
>JBGZJM010000049.1:0-3682 GCA_041848845.1 Petrimonas sp.
ACAAATGGTGTTGCAATAGGTCCTGCCGTTTCTCCAGGCTAAAAAACCGATAACAAACAGGGTGATTAAAGCGGTAATTAACGAGAAGACTCCCAGGGAATAGATGCCGGCTTTGTACAGACTGTAGTTGCCGAACGAGGTGAAAATGTTTTCCAGCAAGTTGTTTCCGGCAAGGTAGGCGGGGCGGAAAATATGTGTGACAATGCGTCCGTATGCGGCGTACGGATCGAGCAGCCCGAGCAGAAATGTAAATCCAAACAGGAAAGCAACAACTGTGGCACCCAGGACACTCCATCGGAGAACGGTTTTTGCCTTGCCATACGTGTAACGTCTCTTTTTCTTCAACTTTTTTGAAAGCCAAGCCACGATATCCTGATAGATGCCCATGGGACAAACGGAAGAACAATATACCCTGCCGAAGAGGAGGGTTGTTATTACCAGTGCGGCAAGAACAACAACGTTGAGCGCCAGCAACGCGGGAATGAATTGTATATCGGTCAGGACGCCGGGACTTTCCGGCAGGAAACCGGTAAAGTCGAGAAAGGAGAGCGTTATTGAAGAAAAAAGAAAAACCGATACGGTTACCCGGATTTTTTTAAGCATACCTCAAACCCTCACTCTCCTGATGTTCAGTTTGTCGAGATTCATCGTCCCCAGACCTAATTCCTGTCCTTTTGCCAAATGGCCGACCTTATCCAACGGCATTTCCCTGACCTGGTTGAAGAAATTGGCGGCGGCAGTGTCAACGGCCACGATATCCTGCGAGATGAAGAGCCCTTTCGACAATACCACGTCGGCTTCCGACCTGCCCCGCGGGCCGCTTGTCTTCATCAACCGGTAGGCGTCCACCACGTTCAGCACCGGACGCTTGGCATAGGTGCACACATCGGCGATGCATTGCTGCAAGTCGTTGGCGTGAAAAAAACCCCTGTTCCATACAATTCCCATGTAGTTCTTCATGGAGATGGTCAGTTGCGCGCCGCCGTGATTTTTGAGAATGGGAACATTGATCCATTTGTCGGAGTCGACAACGGCCTGATGTATTTTGGCCTCTTTCAGGTTTCTGCCCTTGGGCAAAGAGACGCTCTTGTAATAGGATTCCTGATGCGCGGGAACAACTTTTGCGCCGGCGGCTTTCGCGGCGGCTTCAATCCCGCTGTTGGCGTAACATTTGCGCCAGTCGTCGCACGTGTGGTCGAAGACCGTCACTTCCCGCGCGCCCGCGTCGAAGCATTGTTTGATGATTTCCTCTACCAGTTTCGGGTTGGTGTTTGCCGCCAGTTCGGGTGTCTTGTCCCATCCGATGTTCGGCTTTACACAGACCCTGTCGCCCTTGCCGATGAAGTTCTTCATCCCTCCCATTTCAGCGATAGCCTTGCGGAACATGGCTTCGGGTTCACCGCCCAGCACGGCCACCAAATCGTATTTTGCCGCGGCACGGGCGGTTTGAAACGACTGTGTCAGCACGCTCATGGCATCGGCATCCTTGATGGTGGTGACGGCCGCACCGGTCAGGGCGACCGCTTTTAAAAATTTTCGTCTGTCCATCATGTTTTAAATTTGTTGTTCGTTCCGTAATTTCAAAAAAGCAGGCGGATCCCGCCGAAGGCAGTGGTTTTCGGCATCGGGTATCCGGCATTTATCTCGTATGCCTGCCCCAGTAAATTCTCACCTTTTAAGAACAGGCTTAACCCGTCAAGCGCCCGGTAATGGATGCGGGCGTTCCAAAGGACAAAACTCTCCTTCACCGGCTCCGGCTTTGCGGCTTTATACAAGTTTCCGACGTATTGGATACCGGTGGAGAAATTCCACCTGTTCTTCGTGTAATTTGCACTGACGTATAGCTTGTGCTCCGGAGCCGCCAATATTTTATAGGCCATGCTCAATAAGCTGTAATTGGCCGAAAGCCGCAAATGGCGGGCGACCTGATAGCGGGTGGTGATCTCGAAGCCTTTGTTTTCCACTTTGCCCGAATTGATGTTCAACGGCCTGCCTTCTGTCATCGCCACCTGGATCATGTTGTCACCTTTGATGTAAAAGAGGTTGAAACCCAGGTTCAACCGGTTCTCGAACAACGACTGCATGAACGAGACTTCGTAATTCATCAGGCGTTCCGGCAGCAGATCGGGGTTTTGCGGAGGGAACATATACATCTCACGAAGGGTAGGGTTTCTGAACCCTTTGCTGACGATGGCTTTCACAACGGTTGAGGCTGAAGGGGTAAAACTTAACCCGAATTGGGGAATCCATTCCGAACCGTTCTTTTCGTGGTGGTCGAGCCTTATCCCGGCATTCAAGGTGAGCCTGTTTTCCCATAAACTTTGTTGGATATTGACGTATCCGGCAACGTTGTTCAGGTGCACGTCGGCCAACTGCGCATCCTTTGACTCGTCGGGGAATTTGTTCCACGCTTTTCCACCGAAACGTTGAAAATCAACTCCTGCGGTGGTCTTGTTGCCCTCGAAAAAAGTGTAGAATTGATAGACCGAAAGCCCCAGCATCCGGTCGTTTGAATGGAAGCGATAGGGTTTGGGCTGCTGTCCTTCCAAGTATCCGTCGTTGATTTTATGTGTCCCGAAATTGTAAAAGAACTTTACGGCTCCCGAAATTCTTTCGTATTCGTTTTCAAGGGAAAAGGAGGCCATTCCGCGTGTGATGCCGGCATCGTTGTCGGTTATCGGAGCAGCAACGGTACCCGGATTGGATGATTGGGTACTGGAGAGGTTGAGGTCTGCGAAGCCGCTCCAGTTCCTGCTGAAATCGTACCCTATTTTTCCGTAACCGTTCACCTGCTCAAAATCCATGTTTTCCCGATGTCCGTCGGAACGGTTATACCCGATATTTGCGTTCAATTGTATTTTGTCTTCCCTCTGTCCTATGGATGCTTCGGCGCTAAGAGTGTTGTAACTTCCGTACATCAATTGTGCGGAATTATGAAATCCATTCTGATGCGGTTGTTTCGTTATAATGTTAATGACACCTCCCATCGCGTTGGAGCCGTAAAGCATCGACGCCGGGCCGCGAACCACCTCCACCCGTTCGGTCATCAGGGATTGGTAGCTGTCGGCCAGCGGATGTCCCATCAGTCCCATGTATTGCGGATGTCCATTAATAAGCACCAGCACTCCCGATGTGGGGGCGCCGCCAATCCCGCGGATGCTCATTCCTCCGGCGGCACCGGCAGCCACGCCGTATCCCGTCACGCCGCGTTGTGTGATGAAGAGCCCGGGGACCTCCTCGGTAAGTAGCGGCAGAAGCGATGGCTCCAGCCGGCTTTGAATTTGCTGTTCGCCAACGACGGATATGCTCATCGGAACGTTTCTCAGGTTCACCTTCGGTAGCGTGCCGGTGACGATAACTTCTTCCAGGCGGATGGAATCGTTGACCTGCGGCGGATTGTTTTCATCGGCACACACGGTTGAGAAAACAACGAAACAGGCCAAAAGGAAAGATGTTAGTCTACTCATACAATCCAGGGAAACTTAAAACAATCTTCGTCGTAGAGCGCGTAATCGGCATTTCCGTTTACGGCGAAGGTTTTTATTTGTCGGGCACCTTGTAAAAGATCGATGGCGAATTTAACCGTCGCTCCTGTTTTTATGCGGTCTTCCACCAACAGAATGGTTTTATCCCTGAAATCGAAGTCGACAGGCGAAATTAACCTGGGGCTATCGTATTTTGG
>JBGZJM010000050.1:0-7737 GCA_041848845.1 Petrimonas sp.
CAGTAAGTTCAATAGTGTGAAGGGGTTCACGGGCGATTACATCTATTTAAGGACAGCCGATCCCTACTTGTTACTGGTGGAAGCCTATATCGAACAATCCAAAACGGAAGAAGCCATCAACTACCTGAGTAATTTCTTGTCCATGCGGGGTGTGGGTGCCTCCGAAATCACATCCGCACCCGATTTGAAAGAGTATCTCCGGTTACAACGCCGCATCGAGCTCTGGGGGGAAGGATCTTCATTCATCGATTTCAAAAGATGGAAAATGCCTATCTTAAGAAATGTGGAGGGAACCAATCATCGGACAAAGAAGGATGTCGTGGTGGGAGGCATTGAATTTGTATATCAGATACCGCAAGGAGAAATTGAGCAAAATCCCGCTTTGGTGCAGAACGATTAAGATTTTCAAAGAAACAACCTTTCTTAATTTATCATAAACTCTACGAATAAATTAAACAATTGGAAAGGAACGGACAGTGCCGGGCGGGACGCCCCGCGCTGTCTTTTTTTTCGAGAAACGGAAAGTATGCGATATATTTTGTACTTTTGTGATGTTTTTTGCGAAACTCGAAAAAATAAAACAAAATGCATCATCCAGAGCTTAGTGAACAGGAGATCATCCGCAGACAAAGTTTAAACGAATTAAGAAATTCAGGAATTGAGCCCTACCCCGCAGCGCTTTACGAAGTAAACGCTTATTCCACCGATATAAAAGAAACATTCAACGATGAGGAGAAACGCCCGGTAAGCATGGCGGGACGTATCATGAACCGCCGCATTATGGGCAAAGCGTCCTTCATCGAACTGCAAGACTCGAAGGGAAGGATTCAGGTCTACATCACACGCGACGATATCTGTCCCGGAGAAGACAAGGAACTCTACAATACTGTCTTCAAAAAACTGCTCGATATTGGCGATTTCATCGGTATTACCGGGTTCGTTTTCCGCACCCGGACGGGAGAAATTTCCGTGCATGCCGAATCGCTGACCGTGCTGGCCAAATCGCTGAAACCGCTTCCTGTAGTGAAGATGAAGGACGGCGTGGCCTACGACAAGTTCAACGACCCCGAACTCCGTTACCGCCAACGCTACGTGGATCTGGCGGTAAACGACGAAGTGAAGGATATCTTCATCAAGCGCACCCGTATTTTTAATGCCATGCGCGAGTTCATCAACAAATTCGGCTACCTGGAAGTGGATACTCCCGTTCTGCAGAGCATTCCCGGTGGTGCTGCCGCCCGCCCCTTTATCACGCACCACAACGCCCTGGATATCGATTTGTATTTGCGCATTGCCAACGAGCTTTACCTGAAACGGCTGATCGTTGGCGGCTTTGAAGGCGTTTACGAGTTTTCGCGGGACTTCCGCAACGAAGGGATGGACCGGACGCACAACCCGGAATTCACGGTCATGGAGATCTACGTCTCCTACAAGGATTACAGGTGGATGATGGAGTTTACCGAACAGATGCTGGAACAGATCGCCACGAAAGTGCTGGGAACGACAAAGACAACCATCGGCGACAGGGAGATCGATTTCAAGGCGCCCTATCCGCGCGTCACCATGATCGACGCCATCAAGGAACATACCGGAATCGATATCACCGGAATGGATGAGGCACAATTGCGCGAAGTTTGCGGGAAGCTGAACATCGAGGCAGACGAAACCATGGGTAAAGGAAAACTGATCGATGAAATCTTCGGCGAGAAGTGCGAGGGAAATTACATACAACCGACATTCATCATCGATTATCCCATCGAAATGTCCCCGTTGTGCAAGCGACACCGGGCTAATCCGGAGCTTACCGAACGCTTCGAACTGATGGTGAACGGCAAAGAACTGGCAAACGCCTATTCGGAGTTGAACGATCCGGTTGACCAGCGCGAGCGCTTCGAAGAACAGCTCCGCCTGTCGGAAAAGGGCGACGACGAAGCCATGTTTATCGACCAGGATTTCCTGCGCGCCCTGGAATACGGCATGCCGCCCACATCGGGGATGGGCATAGGGATGGACAAGCTCACGATGTTGCTCACCGGGCAAACCGCCATTCAGGAAGTGCTCCTGTTCCCGCAAATGCGTCCCGAGAAAAAAACAAAGAAGGATTCAACGGCCAAATATGTCGAAACCGGAATCCCGGAAGCGTGGGTGGCCGTATTGCAGAAAGCGGGCTACAACGAAGTGAAGAGCCTGGCAGACCTGAATCCCGACAAGCTGCACCAGGAAATTTGCGGGCTGAACAAGAAATTCAAGATGGAGTTGAACAACCCGTCGGTGGAAGAGGTTAAATCCTGGGTAGAAAATGCAAAAAAAAACGAATCAATTAACGCACAATGAGCTCACTCGGAAAAATGGCCATTCTCGGCGGCGGCACATGGGCTACGGCTCTGGCAAAAATCGTGCTGATGAACGAAAAGCACATCAACTGGTTCATCCGTCGCGACGATCAGATCGAGGGATTTTACAAACTCGGACGCAACCCCAATTACCTGACAAACGTAAAATTCAACCTGGCCCAGATCACGTTCTATTCGAACATAGAAAAAGCAATCAAGGACTCCGATACCATCATCATGGCCATCCCCTCTCCCTATGTGAAGCAGTACATGCGGAAAATGTGGATGAGCAGTACGCTGAAGGGAAAATTTGTGGTCTCTGCCGTCAAAGGCATGATACCGAACGACAATATCGTGGTAAGCGAATACCTGATGGGCAATTTTAAAATCCCCCGGGAAAACATCGGGGTAATATCCGGCCCCTGCCACGCCGAGGAGGTCGCGCTTGAACGGCTCTCGTTCCTGACCGTCGCCAGCTACGATGCCGGGAAAGCAAAAATGCTTTCGGAAGCCATCCGGTCGCGCATCATGAACACCTCCCTATCGGATGATGTGGTCGGAATTGAACTGGCTGCCGTCCTTAAAAACATTTACGCCATTATTTCGGGAGTATGCTCCGGACTGCAATACGGCGATAATTTCCAGGCGGTGCTGATGACCCAATGCGCCAAAGAGATGAAAACCTTCCTCGACGCCATCGTACCCATGGACAGGTGTATCTGCGAACAGCATTATTTAGGGGATATGCTGGTCACCGGGTATTCGCAGTTCAGCCGGAACAGGACGTTGGGGACGATGATCGGGAAAGGATATTCCGTAAAAACGGCGCAGCTGGAAATGGAAATGATCGCCGAAGGTTATTACGGCGCCAAATGCATTCAGGAGATGAACAACCGCTTCAAAGTGAAAATCCCCATCGCGCAAACGGTCTATGAAATCCTGTACGAAAAGCTTCGTCCCCAGGCCGCAATCAACGAACTGATCAAAAATTTTTAATAACAGATACAACATGGATACAATAAAATTAGTCATCAATCACGTGTACGATTTCGTGTCCGAGCAGGAAATCCTGCAACAGGCATATAACGCGACAGCGGCCAACAAGGCATTGCACGACGGCTCACGCGCGGGAAACGATTTTCTGGGTTGGGTAAACCTCCCCTCATCGGTTACCGAAGAGTTCATCCGCGACATCGAAGATACCGCAACGGTGCTCCGCACCCGCTGCGATGCGGTAGTGGTGGTGGGTATCGGCGGAAGTTACCTGGGAGCCAAGGCCGTTATCGACGCGCTTTCCAATTCTTTTGACTGGTTGCAGCACGAGAGAAAAGATCCGGTCATCCTGTACGCGGGAAACAACATCGGGGAAGATTATCTCCACGAACTCACGGATTACCTCAAAAAAAGACAATTCGGCATTATCAACATATCCAAGTCGGGCACGACCACAGAGCCGGCCATCGCATTCCGTATCCTCAAGGATTTGCTTGTCGGGAAAGTGGGCAAGGAAGAAGCCTGCAAAAGAATAGTGGCCATTACGGATGCTTCCAGAGGAGCCTTGCGTACGTTGGCCGGCACCGAAGGCTATAAAACTTTTGTTATCCCCGATGATGTGGGCGGGCGCTACTCCGTGCTTACCCCCGTTGGGTTACTGCCTATCGCCGTCGCAGGAATAAACATCCGCGAACTCCTTCGGGGCGCCAAAGATATGGAATCCGCCGCCGGAGCCGGCACCTCGTACGAGGTCAACCTGCCCGCCATTTACGCGGCAATCCGCAACCAACTTTACCGGAAAGGAAAGAAGATTGAGATCCTGGCAAACTACAACCCGAAGTTACACTATTTCGCCGAATGGTGGAAACAGCTTTACGGGGAGAGTGAAGGCAAGGAAGGCAAAGGCATATTCCCGGCCGCTGTGGATTTCACCACCGATCTACACTCGATGGGACAATGGATCCAGGAGGGTGAACGCACGATTTTCGAAACGGTCTTATCCGTAAAGGAACCCAAAGAAAATGTCAAAATCCCGCACGACGAGGCCAACCTCGACGGACTCAACTTCCTGAAAGGGAAACGGGTGGACGAAGTAAACAAGATGGCCGAACTGGGCACGCTTATCGCTCATGTGGATGGCGGCGTACCCAATATCCTCATCGAAATTCCAAAATTATCGGAATATTACATCGGCCAGCTCATCTACTTCTTCGAAAAAGCCTGCGGGATCAGCGGTTACATGCTTGATGTAAACCCATTCAACCAGCCCGGTGTGGAAGCCTACAAGCGAAACATGTTCGCGCTGCTGGAAAAACCCGGATACGAAGCGGAAACCAAGGCGATAAAGGCAAGGATTTGATAAAAACAAACCTGCTTCTTATCCTCTTTCTCCCACTAATAACACATGTGCAAGGTGTTTCTCAATCTTGACAAGGGATTCAACTACATCGGATTAGTGTATCCGCTGCTGAAAAAGCACGATATGTACGATTGGCACATCAAAAACCGCATCAACATCATCCAAAGCGACCGCCCCGCGCTGTTAATTGATTTTTTACGGAATAAGAAAGAAGTTGCATAAAATTACGGCAGCCCCAAAAACATCATGTAGCCGATTTTAAATAAGTTTCGGCATTCATTACCGGAAGTTTTGCCTGCTTGAAGTCTTTCTCGTTTCGGGTAATGATTACATCGCAGCCTGTTGCAAGCGCGCTAAAATACTGCATGGCATCTTCAAAATCTATGAAATCGGAATTAAGCACTCTCTCCACAACCTGCTCGTCCATCACGGAAATCCGGCACAGGAGTTTAAATTTCCGGATTTTTTCGAGCGCCGATTGGACTCCTTCCGACTTGGCGAGCAGATAGAAGGCGGTTGAAACCGAAGTGGGCGAAACAAATAGTTGCACACGGCGGTTGTCTGCCAAAGTCATAATTCTGGCAGACGCGAGGTAAAAGCCGTTTCTTTCGCCCAAGAAGTCCAACAAGAAATTGGTATCTAAAAATAGCTTTTGCATACGCTTAACGATGTTTTTTGTCCAAATAATCCAAATAGTCGGAGCGGAGTTCTTTCCAATCCCGATTGTCGGACATACGCTTTCCGTTGGCGATGCTCTTTACAAAAGGCGAAATTTCAATGTCGGCAGCTTGTTCTTCGCGCGTCATTAAGTCAAGTTGCTGTTCAATCATTTTCGAGAGACTTATCTTCCGCCGCGAAGCATACCTTTTGGCGCGCTCAATGATGCCATCGTCGAGTTTCAATGTTAGTTTGGTATCCATACCCGTCTTATAATAAATGTGCGTACAAATATACTGATTTTTGTACGTATTCTAACGAAAATAAATTTAAATTTCAACAATTAAAAATGTCCTTACTCAATTTCTACAAAAAATTACCTCCCAACGAAGGAGCAACCCCCAAACGCCGTTTATCCTATTATCAATGGGGCACTTTTCTCTCCGCCACGCCCGGATATGGAATATATTACGTGTGCCGGCTCAGCCTCAACGTGGTAAAGAAACCCATTGTAGGCGATGCGGCTCTCCAAAACCACATCAACACCATCCAAACCAAGCGCTTTCGCGAGTTGGCGGATTTTTGGAACGGAACAAATCGAGAGACTGATTTCTCTCAATCAAGGAACCCTCAAAAAGAAAAACATCGGACAAACGGGACGTTGTCCGATGTTTTTTGTATTTTTGAGAAAAATTTCCGGAAATTACCGAAAAGAAACTCCTCCATAGATTCAAACGAAACACAATGACATCCGCTTTCCGCCGCTACCTCAACCACCACAATTACTCGACGTTCGACCTCAAAGCCATCCTTTTCGATATGGACGGCGTACTCTACGATTCCATGCCGGCTCACGCAAAATCGTGGCAGCAGACTATGGAAGAAGCAGGATTCAAACTAACCAAACCCGAAGATTTTTATCTGCACGAGGGCCGAACCGGAGAATCAACCATCAACATCCTTTTTAATAAAGAAAGACATCGAAACGCTACTAAAACGGAAGTAAAAGAAATCTACGAGCGTAAAACAGACCTTTTTTTCAAATATAATTCCGGTAACATCATCCCCGATGCCGACAAAGTGTTGAATTTTGTGAAATCGGAAGGCTTGACGCCCGTTTTGGTGACGGGTTCCGGCCAGCCATCGCTTTTGAATCGGTTAGAAGATAACTTTCCGGGTATTTTTACGCCTGAAACCATGGTCACCGCTTTCGATGTGGAAAACGGAAAACCACATCCCGAACCGTTTCTTAAAGGATTGAAAAAGGGAGGGAATTTGCAGCCCAACCAGGCATTGGTAATCGAAAACGCACCGTTGGGAACGGAAGCGGCCACGAAAGCCGGAATTTTTACAATCTGTGTGAATACCGGTCCGCTCGACGATGCCGTACTCACAAAGGCCGGTGCAAAAATTGTCTTTCACTCCATGAGTGAATTATTAAAAGAACTTCCTGAAATTCTGAAAATTACATCAACCATTCGCAATCATTAACCGCTATGAACAAAACAACTTTTCTTGTTTTATTGGTTTATACGACACTCTTTTCGGCCTGCAACACATCGAAAACCGATTACAGGCAACGGATTGACAATGAAATTTCGGAAGGTAATTTCATTGTCGCCACGCATCTGATCGATTCAGTAATCGGAACACTGTCAAACGAAAATCAAAAAGCGGAACTCGAATTCACAAAAGACTCGCTGAGCAGGGTAAAACTGGATTTCAACAGAACCGAAGACGAAATCGTCCGTTGGATTGAAGAAAACCGGGGATTCACGCCATCGGATTCATTACTCGCAGCATGGGAAAATTCGAAAGCGCTGGAATTTAGAATTATCGACGGCGAGAAGCTCTATTTCCGAAATGCCGCTCCCAATATTTTTCGGGTAGATGCGTCGGCAAGGGAGTTGTCGGATACTCCGCGCGATTCGCTGCTCATTGACGCTTTCATACACAAAATCGCAACCGAAACCAAAGGACGCTACCTGCTTCCGAAGAAAACGGTAAAAATTCATTACACCCTTACCGTCAACGCCGACGCCGTATCGGATGGAGAAAAGCTGAAAGCGTGGCTTCCTTTTCCCAGAAAAGATATTCATCGGCAAACGGATGTAAAACTGCTGTCAACTTCACAACCCGATTATTTGCTTTCGGAAGACAACACCGAACACACTTCCGTTTACATGCAACAAAAGGCCTTGGAAGGCAAACCTGCGGTTTTTTCAATCGATTTTGAGGTCTCGTCGCAAGGCGAGTGGTTTGATTTGTCGGAAATAGACGTGCAACCGTACGATAAAAATTCCGAACTCTACAAAACCTACACCGCCGAACGAAAACCGCATATCCGATTTTCGGAAAACATAAAAAAACTTACCGACAGCATTACCCAACAGG
>JBGZJM010000051.1:0-5958 GCA_041848845.1 Petrimonas sp.
ATGCTTCCCGTCTTTGCTGAAGCCTGTCTTTCGTAAATCGTCCTGGTCGCTTGCCTCGAAGTAAAGAGTGGTCATGTCGTAAAATACCACGCTTATCTCTTCTTTCAGTATTCGCCTGGTATGAGCAAAAGCTATTTGTTCGACCCGTTCTTTAAGACGGTTGTTGAGCTTGTCCAAAAAACGATAAATCTTATCGCTGTCAATCCAAACTCCCTGATAGCGGTAAAGATACCCGGCTGTTTTTAACTTGCTCAACGGAAAAGCCAAACGAGCGATGACCAAATGCCTGAAAAGCGGCTCCCCGATTGCTCCAAAACCGATATGGTCGTAAATCTTGCCAAATATCAGTTCGGGGCCGACGGTGCGAATATGAGAATTGCTTAGCATAGAAAATGCCTGCTCAACCAATTGATCATCGACAGAAGCGAAAAGGGATGGCTGGTGTTGTCGCTCTTCCATCTGTTGTCTTGCCTGCAATTTGAGTTGATCGATTTTGTGCCGCTCAGTGGCGCAACCTATCGTTTTAACAACTTTATACTTGCCTTTTACCTTGCTAATTATCTGAATGCTAACGCTTCCGGAGCGGTTCCTCTTTTCTCGGATGAACATATTGTTAATTTCGGGACACCCAAAATTAGTAAATTATTTTCACATCTCGCTGATTAACAGTGGAATAGTTTGGGTGTCCCGAAAAAGTGCGGAAGACAGGAAGATGGAGGATATAGACATCAGTGTGGACAAGGTGCTTGAGATGGCCAAAACTGTCGTCACCATACAAATAAGGTTGCCGAAAAGCAAGCAGACTGTCAGCAAAGTAATGCTAATGAAGCGTCATCAGAAAATCGCATTCCTGTTCAATGAGAATTTCTGGGTGACACGATGACGAAGTCAGGGGGGATCATCTCATAGATAAAAAACGGATTAAATCCTGTAAATCCGGTCACAATACCGGGCAACCTCGGCATGATGGGTGATGAAGAGCACCGTCCGGCCGCCAATGTGCTTTTTCAGGTTGGTCAGAAACGTTTTTTCGGTCTCCATATCCAGGGCCGATGTGGCTTCATCCAGCAGCAGGATCCCTCCGGGACGAAGCAACGAGCGCGCGATGGCGATCCGTTGCGCCTGGCCTTCGGAAACCCCCGAACCGCCCACGCCAAGAACCGTATCCAGCCCTTCGGGCAACTCCAGGACAAAATCCGCGGAAGCCACCCCGAGCGCTTCCACGAGCATCTCCTCCCCGGCATCGGGATTCCCTATCAGCAGGTTGCTCCGGATGGTGCCGCTGAACAACGTGTTGCCTTGCGGGACATACACGAAATTCGACCGCGTGGAGGGGGATACCTTCACCTCCCTCTCCGCATTCCTTATCGAGATCGACCCTTTCCGCGGCTCAATCAGGGCAAGGATCAGCCGGATCAGCGTCGTCTTCCCCGTACCGGTCTCCCCCATGACCGCTACCATCTCGCCCGGTACGGCATCCAGCGAAAAGCCGGAAATGACCGGCCGGCTCTCGTCGCCGTAGGCGTAAGTGATGTCCTCCACACGCAACGAGACACGGCCTTCCAGGAATTGCTTTTCCCCGATCTCCTCGCTCTCCAGCTTTTTCAGGAACGACAACCGTTCACTGGCCGCCTGGGCGGAAATCAGGGTCGGGAACAGGCGCATCAGGTCGTACAGCGGCCGCTGTATCTGGTTGACCAGCTGCAGGTAAGCCGTAACGGTGCCGAAAGTGACCCGTTGGGCGGCAATCCCCCAGGCTCCCCAGATAAACGCGGTGATGTACCCGCCGCTGAAAGCCAGTCCCGAGACAAAGCGGGCCCAGGCCGACACCGTGGTTTTCTTCTCCACCCTGCGTTGCAGTTCCCGCTGGAGGGTTCCCAACCTGTCCAGCTCATCCTCCTGCCTTTCGTACGTCCTCACCACCAACTGATTCAGCAAATTCTCCTCCATCATGGAGGTGATGAAACTTTCGCTTTCTTTTATCTGCCGGCTGTAATCCCTCATCTTCACGTAATAGGGCTTGCCGAAAAGGAGCAAAACCGGCATGGCGATGCCCAGGACAAGGGCCAGCAGCGGATCCATCAACAGCAGAATCAGGAATGCCCCTCCCAGCTGCAGGGTGGCCGTTATCAGCATCGGGATCGCCGATATCAATGTCTTGATGATATCGTCCGTGTCCTTGATGATCCGGGTCAGCACGTCGCCGCTGTGCAGTGAGCTGGCTTCGCTCCACCTCGTGTAAAGCAGGTTTGCAAAGACCTTCTGACGGATGGAATTCCCGACCTTCACCTCGGTCATGTTCACGTAGCGCACATCCACCACGTTGAGCAATACCCTGAACAAGGTGAGCAGGACGAGAATCAGTGAATAATGCAACAGCGATCCCCCGGCATCTCCCGACGCCACATCCATAACCAGCTTCAGGGCCCAGACGAAACTCAGCGACACGGCCACACTTAACACTCCAATCAGCGTTATCACCATCAGCGCTTTGCGATGGCCTCTGGAAATATCGGCCAGAAACTTCAGAAAACGTACCATTTATTTTTTGAACAGCAGTTTCAGGTTGGTTGTGATCTTGGTTACCGGCAAAGGGTTTACGTGCCGGGGCGCAATACCGGATATTTTTTTTGTCCTCGCTACCGAATAGATGAACCTGTGCCATTTCGCGTCCCATTTTCCCCGGAAAGACTTGTTATCGAAGGTGGAGAAGCCAAAATTACCTCCCCTCAACACGTCATCCATCACCACATCCACAAATTTCCCTCCCGTGTCGGTAGTAAACGGGAAAACGTCCGGCCCCGCCCCCAGGTACCTGACGGCTGCCGACGCGAACACCTCCATGGCGTTTAACAAATCGAACTGCCTCGCCAGCCCGGCAAGCGCCTCCTTATCCATGCGCGGTGAGTGGGTATGCATGAACAGCACCCAATCGCAAAACTGACGGACACCGACACCCAGGTGGATAAAATGATGAAAGAGGTGGTAAAAGAGGAAGAATGCGTTGAATTCGACGGGCAAAACGCTGACTTTCACATCGCCGATCTCCAGTTCGACAAAGCGACGATTCCGGATGATCTCCCGCATCTTTTCCTCCAGCAGCCCGTCGTACTTTCTGATTCCGAAGTAGCAGATGTTTTTATGGTTTTCAACGTGGACGCCGTTGATTTCATAGGATTGATGATGGATGTTTTCCGCATCCATCCTGCATCCCTTTTTTTTGGCCCATTCGTTCGCTTTCTCGTAATCTCCCTTCCGGTAAAGAAACAGGTCGATATCGCCGGGAGCACGATGCTCCGGCTTAGGATAAAGGATAGCGTTGCCCTGCCCTTTTAACAGCACAAAGGGACAACCCATCCTCCCGTATTCCAACGCGAGGTTTGCCAGCTCGTCGTTCAGCCCTTTGTTCTGTTTCTCCGTGGCTTCGGCCTGCAAAAACAGCGAGTAAAGCTCCTTTTTTTCCGGCCGAAGGGCCGCGGGCAGCGTCATGACACCGTCGTAAAACAAGGCATTCACCCGTTGAGATTCCGCCAGGCCGATCGCTTCCTTCCAAAGCGAAGGGGTAACCTGCCTGAACAGATTCTCGTCGGCCGGCCGGTTCCAGATGGCGGAACGGAGCAGCTCCAGGAAAAGAGAGACAGACGGCTCATTCATGGATCACGCCGGCTTGCGCCAGTTTATCGGCCAGTGCCCGAGCATCCGCGATTGCCTGTGTTTTGGGGATTCCGTACCGTGTCACCAGTTTTTCCGCCCAATCCTGAACGGTAAAATCCTTATCGAAACTATCCGTAATTAAGAATTCCGCCGATTTGTTAAGCGATATGACGCGGGTGTAATTCATGTTCTCCCCGTCGTGGGAAACGAGGATGGACTCATCCCCGATCTGTTTGATTCTTATGTTCTCTTTTATCTTCATGCAATTTGTAATTTTCATTAAAGCCGTTTGCGGCATCCGTCCGCCAATCTCAGTATATCACTCCCGAAGGGCCGTCGGGCAGTATAGGCATCCGCAGCACATGCTCCACGTATTGGAAATAGTAGAACAGTTTGTGGTTCAACTCAAACCCATAATCCACACCCGGCTCATACCCTATGACGGACCCAAAGAACGATCTCCTCCGGGGCTGGGTCGCCAGGTAATTCCATTCCGACACATATTGCCGGTTCCAACCTTCGTAATACTCCTGAGAACGGTACCGGGCAGGAGAATCCTGAAGCGTGTACCATGTTTCAAATCCCGGATCAAATACAATCAGCTCATATTCCACCGAATCTTCCCGCGGCGGTTCAATTTTCACCATCCCTTTTGGCCCGGAACAGGCTGCCAGGAATGCGACAACGGCAAACAAATAAAATATTTTTTTCATGCTTCGGCTGATTCCCAGATAAAACCTTCGCAACAACGGGCTCGTAAACCAACAATCTCTTGCCAGGTTCCATTCGAGGCTTCCCTTGTTGACTCTTCTTCCCTTTTTATAAACTGCCGTCACCTCCGCAACGACATTTCCCGTGTCGCATCGCTCACGGACAGACAGGTTACCGTCGCCCCTGAGCGTCACCACCTCCCCTTCAACCTTCTCGATCCGGTGAACAACGTAATTGTTCCCACTTGTCCTGGCCAGCACGATATTCCCTTTTGTCACCGATTGCCCGTTTAATCCCGAGAGCTCGACCTGATCCGTCAGCGGACGGATAAAAGGCAGCATGCTGTTTCCCTTTACCGGAATCCTCACCGCATGGTGAGCATCTATCTCATCCAAGATATGCGAAAAGAAAACCTCGTTCGGGACAATCAGGGATTCCATCCTTACGGCAACAACGAGCGGGTTAATGACACAGCTTCATGGTCCGGCCGGCAATCGAGCCGGTAAACCGGCACACGTTGCAAAACAGCCGCAACAACATCTAGCACCCGGTCTTTATTAGCGGTATCCGACCGGAGCATCGCCGCCGAAGCGTACAACGAAGAGAACGCTTCAACGTTCCTGAGCCGGGTCAACCGGTTTTCGGGGCTCTGGTACAGGTGGACAAAAGCGGCAACCTCCGCCGACGCGTTCCTGAAACAGGCAGTGCTTCCGCTCCAGGGCGCCCCGTACACCCTTACCGGTTGGTCTTCGAACACGCGTATCAGCGGTTCATCATCGTTCAGCAGCGTGCATCCGGGCACAAACTCGCGCCACAGCCGGCTGTGGGTACTTTTTCCCGTTCCGCTCCTACCTAAAAAAACCAGCGCCTTGCCGTTCAGTTCCGTCACGGAAGCATGCATCTTGACGGTCCGGTTTGCAAGGATGGAGGTCACTCCAAAAGCCAGCCTCAGGAAACTGTTGAGAAAGACGGCTTCGCTCTTATCGGTAAACGAGAGATCGCAAATCACTCTTTTCCAGTCCGTTGGAGCGAAAAACCGGTGTTCTTTCTCCCCTTGTTTCATGGAAACAACCATCCCTTCCGGTGAGTGGTACATCCGGTAGTCCACACCGTTCCACTCCATCGTGTCGTCCGGTGGAAATCCGGGCACGTCAATCTCTCCGTTGCCTCTCAAACTGAACAAAAAATCATCCTCGGAACTATTTTCCACCCGAAAAGGGGCGTAATTCGACATAATCCCGGAAGTACGTGCCCTGTCGGGGGTTTCTATACAGAAAAGGTGACCGGCAACACTGTATTTAAGTTTCTCATTCATAACGCAAAGATAATATCTTTTTGTGAACTCATACTAAAACTACTCGTAGAACCTCTTTTTATCCTCTTTCCGTTCCTCCCCCTTCATCGGCAAAAGACAAGGAAAACCGCCGAATCCTGCGGCTAGTCGAGCTTCAGTACCGCCAAGAACGCTTTTTGCGGTACTTCCACGTTACCTACCTGCTTCATGCGTTTCTTCCCTTCCTTCTGCTTTTCGAGCAGCTTGCGCTTGCGGGAAATGTCTCCGCCGTAGCACTTGGCTGTCACGTCTTTGCGGAC
>JBGZJM010000052.1:0-9583 GCA_041848845.1 Petrimonas sp.
AATATAGCATATATTTTTTTCCTGTTTCAAATCCTTTGTATAGACAATATATTTGTTCCGGATCCGTTCCGAATATTTTTCAATGAATTTATCTAATGAAACATGGCTTCGATATCCCGAAGATTTAACTTCTATGGGAGAAATCTTGTTCCCCTCTGAAATAAGGAAGTCTATTTCATAGTAATTTTTTCCATCCGGTTTTAGAAAAGTATGATAAAACAGTTCTTTGCCAGAAACACGGAGCATTTGGGCAACAACATTTTCATACACATAGCCAAGGTTTGCCTTCAATTTGTCGCTTAACAGTCTATTATAAAGCTCGTTTTCCGCAAAGGCCTTGTCTTTGAAAGCAAGCGTGATAAAAAGGCCCGTATCGTTCGCATAAAGTTTATACCGTTGTACATCCTTAGTTAAAGCCAAACCTATATTGGGATCTGTGACATCATAAGCGGCATGAACGGTCATAGAAGCACTCATTTCCCGCACAATGCCTCTTACCCGGTCGGCCTTTTCACCGGGTATGGCACTTGAGACCTGATATCGGGAAACGTTTTTATGGAGTTGTGCCGGTATTTCACTGTAAAGCGTTGTTGCCCTCCCGCTCGCATCAATTTTCAGGAAGTCGTCTTCGTAAAGAGAAATAATGTCTCTTTTCACCGTATCTACTTCATGCAGATCGTTTGTTTCAAAATATTTAACAACAGCCTGGGGCATACCGCCCACCAGCATATAGAGCCTGAAGTCACGCATCATTTTCCGATGAGCGGCTTCCCCAAGAGGTTGCCGTTGTGTGAAGAGCGTACGCAAAAGCGGAATGGTTTCCGTGTCTCCCTGTGCCCAACGAAACTCTTCAAAATCTAAAGGAAACATATCCACGCGCGTCTCCTCGCTTGGAATTAATATGTCCGCCGTATTTCTTCGAATGGATATGAGCGATCCCGTTTCAATGTAATCATACCTGCGGTCTTTTACCAAATGTTTAATAGCTTGCCTGGCAGGAGGAAACAACTGAACTTCGTCAAAAATAATGACGGATTTTCTCTCAACAAGACGGACATTGTACAAAAGCTGTAACCGGAGAAAAATATAGTTCAAATCCGAAAGATTCTTGAACAAATCCTTCACTTCTTCGGACGCTTTGGTGAAATCAATGAGAATATATGAATCATACTCATTTTTTGCAAACACTTCAACAATTGTAGATTTGCCGATTCGTCGTGCTCCCTGAATAAGAAAAGCCGTTTCACCCTTGCGTTCTCGCTTCCATTGCTGGAGTTTTCCGTATAATTTGCGTTAAAAAATGATCTTACCGGCTGTCATATAGTTGTCTGTTTTGTGCAAATATAAGACTTTTGCCGGAATCCATTAAATTTAAAACGGATTTTTTGCCGAAATCCATTGAATTTATGCAATAGATTTGTATCAGATGCGAAAGATTCGCAACAGGAAAAGATGTTAAAAAAATTTTTAGTATAATACTTTTTGATAATTTTAGTGTTACCTTTTACAAGTCCGTCTCAAAAAGGATGTGTGAGACGATGATACCTTTTGTTTGCATAAGGAGAAATGCGGATTTGGGTGATACCTGATACAAACAATTAAACCGGATGAAGAGCGAAGAGAACAGATACGTGAAACAACTAAAGGCGGGTGATGAAAAAGCCTTTAAGCGATTGTTCTATCTCTACAGCGAGAGACTTTTTGTTTGGGCATACAAGATAACGGAGGATTCCCTCGCATCCAAAGACATCGTTCAGGATTTTTTTATCCGCTGCTGGGAAAAAAGAGAAATACTGCCCCGTAACTGTTCTTTTAAAACCTGCGCCTATAAATCCGTTTACAACGCATCATTAAACCATCTCAGAGATAACAGACGTTTTGTACACGGTTACGAAGCCACGATAGACCTGATTGACGGGGATGTGAGGGAAGAGGATGTGGAAGAATTAAAAAGATTGCTGCTGAAGTCCATCGACGAATTACCCGGCAGATGTAAAAAAATATTTGTCATGACCACCCTCGAGCGTAAGAAATACACCGAAGTCGCCGATCTGTTGGGCATATCCGTCAATACGGTCAAAGTACAGGTATCGAAAAGCATACCGGATATAAAAGAAAAAATAGGATGAATATCCGCTGTTTGAGATTATTTTTAACACCGGGGTATTATTGCATCCGAGATATTACCGAAAAAAAACATAAGGATTTTGATCACTTGAATGCCGGATAAAAAACAATCCGGGCATCGAAAAGAAAAAAACGAATCGTATGAAAATAGAGAGAAATAATATTGACAAGTGGGAATTATTACTAAAGGTGCTCGGTGAAAAGGTACCGGAAACAGGGAACTTTACCGGTCATTGAAAGAGGGAAACAGTGACGGACGGTTTGACAAAAACGAGGTCTTCCGCAATATCTCCGATTCACTTTGTCTAAACGCTGAAAAAAGAACCACTAAATACTCCAATAGACGGATTCAATATGCGGTATCTTCGGTTGCAATTATCGCATTCATCCTCACCGGAGGATATTTTTTATTTCACCAACAACGAATTCCCGAGAAGGTGGAAAAGAATATTTTTGATCCGGGATCGAAAAAAGCCCATCTTCTTTCTGCGAAAGGAGACAAGAGAGACTTGTCCGAATCGTTCGAAATGAAACAAAAGGATGGATCTGTCATTTCCAATGACATCCAACAGGGCGTTATCACTTTTCAAGAGACCGTCCCGGCAAAAAAAGCGGTCGAACAACAAACTGTCTATGTACCCGAAGCGGGAGAGTATGAGCTGATACTATCAGACGGCACCAAAGTCTTTCTAAACTCGGAGTCGCAATTGACCTTTCCGACCTGTTTCGACGGGGATTCCCGTCTCGTAGAACTGACGGGGGAAGTATCGGGTACCTCCTTCAATATCAATGCTTATAAGACAAATTCTTACATTGATGCCACTTTGGTGGAAGGAAGCATTCGCATCCGTTTACCCAATAAGGACGAAACTTTTTCGTTACATCCGAATCACAATTTACGATTGGATAAATTATCCGATGAAATATCCATCCGACAGGTAAATACGGAAATCTATACCGCATGGGTGAGAGGAGAGTTCATATTCAGAAATCAGCCGTTGAAGGAAATATTCGCCCAACTGGAAAGATGGTATGATTTTAAGATCATCTATCGCCATCCGGAGATTGCTGGCATGCGTTTTACCGGAAGCGCCGAGAAAAGCAGGCCACTCGATTATCTGCTGGATCTGCTGCAAGCGGTTACGGACATTCACTACAAAACGGAAGGAGGTACCATCGTCTTGTACAAGGAATAAAGAAAGGCCGCCCGATCTTAGGTCCTTCGGGCAGCCTTATGCCTAAAAAACGGTTACCGACTTGAATCTTATCAGATAACTATTCATTTAAAGCGTTCAAATTTATGATAAATCAGCTTGTGCATATATGAAAACTTGCCCAAGAATAGGTTAAAAATCATAAACTTGGGCAAGATTTGAAAATTACAATCTGCGAGTGGGGATTTATGTATTACCGAAATTATCAGATTCGGATTACAGCGTCTGCAGCTTCAAATTTCTCCAAAGCACTTTGATACCGCCGCCATCGTGGATTTGCAAGGCAATGCGGCCTTGTGCCTTTCCGATTTTCTCGTCGGTCAGGTCTACCATTTCCTCACCGTTGAGGTAGGTTTTCACGTTATCGCCATTGACGACAACGCGCAAGGTGTTCCAATCGCCCACTTTCAGGATTTCTTCCTTTTCGTCGGGGATCTGTACAAGCCAACCCCTTCCGTAAGACTCGTAAATGCCTCCCGTATCGTTTCCTTTGGGCGCGACTTCAACCTGCCAGCCGTTCACGATAGCCCCCGGCTCAACAAACGAGCGGATGAAAACCCCTGAATTACCATCGGCTTCCTGTTTAAATTCTACCGAAAGGTCGAAATTATCGTAATACTCACGAGTAGCCAGATAGCCGTATTGCTTATCGGGACCGCTTTCGCAAACCAGCAATCCGTCCTGAACATACCACTTTTCGGTTCCATAGGCTTCCCATCCGGTCAGGTCGACACCGTTAAAAAGATTTACTTCCCGGGTTTTACGGGGAAGTTCCTTGATTTTCACGTTGCGGAACCAGGCTGCCGATCCGTGGTCTTGCAAACAGATAACTCCCTTGCGGGCCAGGCCGTATTCGGGTGCGTTTTCCCATTTCCCGCTGTTTTTGCGCGCAAACCAATCTTCCGTCCACGCTTCGAATTCGACCACTTTCTCTCCGTTCAGCCAATGCTCCACGTGTCCGTTATCGAAGACGATTTTCGAGGTGTTCCATTCTCCGGCCGGCTTAATCATGAGTTTCGCCGTATCGGGGACATACATGGCATAATCGGCAGCCGTTTTCTGCCATTCTTCCAGCGGGTCGGGGAAACCCAGGTTATCGATCAACTGATATTCCGGTCCCGTAACGTACGGCACCGCAAATTTGGGATTTTCAACCACGTGGTACAGCACCCCGTTTTTTCCGCCGTCGGCGATTTTCCAGTCCCACACCAATTCAAAGTTTTCATACAGTTTGTCCGTCACAATGTAACCGTGCTCATCGGCTCCCTCGCCCTTGGCCTGGATCATACCATCTTCGGCGAACCACGGAGCGGTTAATGAATCACCGTTGTAATCGCGCCAGCCGTTCAGGGTCTCTCCATCGAAAAGGAGTTGCCAGCCTTCGGCTTTTTCTGCTTCCGTCAGCACGTTGTGTTTCGCGGAAGGTTCACAAGAAGCAAATACCATTGTCATAAGCAGTGTTGTGCACAATAAAAAAAATCTTGATTTCATTTTTTCTGATTTTATAATTAAACGTTAGGAAAACAAAAGTATCCATTTTATGAAAATTATGCAACTGTTCTCGTCGCCGGTTACTTTCGGGCTACGGGGAACGATCCGTTTAAGAGTTCATTATAAACGCCGGGATTGCTGATGATGCGCAAGCCTTCCCTGAAAATATCGTTTTCATCGTTGATGATGACAAAATAGGCGGATGAATCAAACAGGTCCCGAGCCATCAGCGCCTTGAGCTGTATTTTCAAAAATTGTTCCGATTTCCGGAATTGCTCATCGTCCCATTCCATTTTTTCTTCTTTCGCCATTTCCTTCATCCGGGTTATCATGGGTTCGGGAATCCGGTAATCCGACTTGAACTTTTCGACGTGGGGATATGATTTTAACAATCTTGCCCGGTTTTTGTCCACTTCGGCGATGGCGAGTTTGTTGACTATTCCCCGGCCAACAAGGTTACGGTGTAGATTCGTTACCGCGTTCGTGTCGACAGGCACAAAATAGTCGGGCATGATTCCGCCTCCGCCGTAAACCGTGCGCTTGTTGACAAGCGTTTTGAACCTTAACGAATCGGGGAAACGGATACTGTCGGCGTGCCACATTTCACCGTGCTGTATCCGGTTGAAGAAATCACGGTTGTACGCGTCGATATTTCCTTCTTCGTAAGGCTTCTGAATGCTTCTGCCCGTAGGTGTGTAATACCGGGCAACGGTCAACCGGATCATCGTTCCGTCGGGAAGCGGAAGTTGACGCTGCACCAACCCCTTTCCGAACGTCCGGCGCCCAACCACCACACCCCGGTCCCAATCCTGAACGGCCCCGGCCACGATTTCGCTTGCCGATGCCGATCCTTCATCCACCAGAACAACCAGGTTCCCCTGTTCGAAGCTGCCTGACAACGTTGTGCGTAAATCGTACCGCGGTTGGTTCTTTCCTTCGGTGTATACCACCAATTTCCCGGCCCCCAGGAATTCATCCACAATATCCGATGCCGTTTGCAAAATACCTCCGCCGTTTCCGGTCAGGTCGAGGATGAGGTTCTTCATTCCTTTCGCTTTCAGTTCTTTCTCCGCTGCCAGAAATTCTTCGGAAGAACTGATTCCGAAGCGGCTTAAACGAATATATCCGGTATGTTGATCCACCATGTATTTGGCATCGATACTGTAAATGGGAATCTTGTCGCGAACGATGCTGAAGTCCAGCAACTGCGGAGTTCCGCGACGCAAAACCCTCACGTTCACGGTTGTGCCTTTGGGCCCCCGGAGCATCTTGATAACATGCTGATTATCCTTTTTTACACCGGCGATAAGCGAATCGTTCACGTAAATAATTTTATCGCCGGGCAGGAGGCCCACCTTTTGCGAAGGGCCGCCTGAAATGACTTCCATCACGTAAAGGGTATCGGTAAGCATATTGAACGAGATACCGATGCCGTCGAAATTGCCTTGCAACGGTTCGTTCATCGCTTTCACCTCATCCTTGTTGAGATAAGTGGAGTGCGGGTCAAGCTCAAGCAACATGGCCCGGATGGCCGCTTCCGCCAGATGAGATGTTTCAACGTCATCGACGTATAACCCGTTTATCATCTGTAACGTCCGCTCCAGCTTCACGCCATCGGGGGATAAACGGGATTGGCTAAACGACAACGAGGATACCAGCAAAAGTACCGTAAGAAGAAATCTTGTTTTATACATTATTATTCAGTTGTTATTCAAGCACCATCCCTTTCGGAACAAAAGCGCTCACATCGTGCCCGTAACGCAACAATTCACGCACGTGGGAGGAACTGATGTGCGTAAGTTCAGGCTCGGTAAACAATACAAATGTTTCTATTCCCGAAATCGTCCGGTTCATATCGGCTATGGTTTTCTCGTACTCGAAATCATTGACCGACCGGATCCCCCGCAATATGAACTTTGCGCCCATTTTCCGGGCAAACTCGACGGTGAGCGAGTCGTAGCTTCCCACTTTCACCCGGGGTTCGTCCTTGTATAAGCTTCTGATCATCTCCTTCCGTTTTTCCAACGCGAAGTAAGCCTTTTTTGCTTCGTTCACGCCAATGGAAATTACAATTTCGTCTACCAATTCCAATCCGCGTCGGACCAGCGATTCGTGCCCGACAGTGAACGGATCGAAGGTGCCCGGAAATAATGCGATCCGGAGACGGGGCGATTCTAAAGTGTCCATTTTCGGGGATGTTAATTATTTTTTACAACTATTCCTTAAGCTACGCTTCCTCCTCAACAACCAGGTTCTCTATGATAAAGGTCTGCCGGTCGGGAGTATTCTTACCCATATAGAACTCGAGAAGCTCTTTGATAAGATCTTCTTTCCGCATGGATACCTTGTCAAGCCGCATATCCTTGCCGATAAAATTCTTGAACTCGTCGGGAGAAATTTCTCCAAGACCCTTAAATCGGGTAATTTCAGGATTGGGATTGAGTTCTTCTATGGCCGCCAACCGTTCTTCTTCCGTGTAACAATAGGCTGTTTTCTTTTTGTTGCGCACACGGAAAAGGGGGGTCTGCAGGATATAAACGTGTCCTTTTTTTACCAGGTCGGGGAAAAATTGCAGGAAAAACGTGAGCAGCAACAGGCGAATGTGCATGCCGTCGGTATCGGCGTCGGTAGCGATGATTACCTTGTTGTAACGCAATCCGTCCATTCCCTCCTCGATGTTCAGGGCTGCCTGCAACAAATTAAACTCCTCATTTTCATAAACGATTTTTTTTGTCAGCCCGAAAGAATTTAACGGCTTGCCCCGAAGACTAAAAACAGCCTGCAAGTTGGGATCTCTGCTTTTGGTGATGGAACCGCTGGCCGAATCACCCTCCGTGATGAAGATGCAGGTATCGTCGAGATTATTCCCTTTTGAATCGTTATAATGGATGCGGCAGTCCCGCAGTTTCCGGTTGTGCAGATTCGCTTTTTTCGCCCGTTCCCGGGCCAGCTTTGTTACCCCGGCAATGGCCTTTCGTTCTTTCTCGGAATCGAGGATCTTCTTCTGAAGGATATCGGCCGTTTCCAGGTGTTTGTGCAGGTAGTTATCCAGTTCTTTCTTCAGGAAGTCGCTTACGTATTTATTGATCGAAACCCCATCGGGCGCCATGTCCTTTGATCCGAGCTTTGTTTTTGTCTGCGATTCAAAAACCGGCTCTTCGATCTTCACGCTGATGGCGGCCACCATCCCGTTGCGGATATCGGAATATTCGAAGTTTTTGGTGAAGTATTCTTTGATAACCCTGGCCGTTGCCTCACGAAAAGCGGAAAGATGTGTCCCGCCTTGTGTGGTATGCTGCCCGTTGACAAAAGAATAGTATTCTTCGCCATACTGGTTGGAGTGGGTAATCGCAACTTCAATGTCGTCGCCGTGAAGATGGATGATGGGATAAAGTATTTCGGTCGTCAGGTTGTCGTTGAGCAGGTCCTCGAGCCCGTTTTTGGAATAAAACTTCTTGCCGTTAAACGTAATGGTCAGCCCCGTATTCAGAAAAACATAATTTTTAAGCAGGGGCTCGATATGCTCGTCACGATAAGCATAATCCCCAAAAATTTCGGTATCGGGAGTAAACTCGATAACGGTTCCGTTGCTTTGCGAAGAAGATTGCTGCGGGTTATCGTTTACCACATTTCCGCGCTCGTATTCAACACTCTTTGATTCTCCTTCCCGATAACTTTCGATCAGGAACCTCGAAGACAACGCGTTTACCGCTTTGATCCCCACACCGTTTAATCCCACGGATTTTTTAAACGCCTTGGAATCGTACTTGGCTCCGGTGTTCATCCGGGAGGAGACATCCAACACCTTTCCCAAGGGAACACCGCGTCCATAATCACGTACACTTACATTCCCGGATTCAATGCGAATATCGATGCTTTTCCCAAAACCCATCCGGTATTCGTCGATGGAATTATCCATGACTTCCTTCAGCAGTACGTATATACCGTCGTCCGATGAAGAACCGTCTCCCAACTTTCCAATATACATCCCGGGACGCCGGCGGATATGCTCGCGCCACTCCAGGGTTACAATGTTCTCTTCACTATAATTCAGTATCGCTTGTTCTCTTTCCAACTCAGTCACTTGTTCGCTTTCTCCTATAATTTTTCAGATGAATGGTCCTGTTTGGGTCCTTTCCACATTTCTTAAAGTCAAAATTCGTTTCTTCTTCCGGTAATTACAAATCCTTTATAAAAGCCCGGCGCGTTTTGTGGTGTTTCGCCTCCAGGTCATTCCACATCGATTGAACCTTGTTGTTTACTTCCAACTCGGGGTTGCTTTCCGCATACTTGATGCCAAGCTTGTTGGCTGAGGGAATGAACTCGCTGAACAACAATGCGTTCAATCCCTTTCCCTGATATTCGGGATCTACGGCCACAAGCAGCAAATCGAGCACATCGTTGCCCTTGCCTTTCAGCGCGTTGTATAAGTGATACCAGCCGGTAGGGAGGAACTTTCCGCCCGATTTCTGCAGCGCTTTTGCCAGGCTGGGCAACCCGATTCCCACTCCCACAAGCTTGTTGTCTTCCTGCCGAACCACGAGCGTGAGAAATTCCAACCGAAGCATCGGTATGTACATGTTCACATAGTAATCGATCTGTTTCTCGGTGAGTTCCACGTAGCCGTACAAATGAATGAACGCCTTGTTGATGAGGCGGAAGATATCGTGCGCATAGTTTTCGATCAGATCTTTTTTGCTGTTGACGTGCACTATTTCCAGATGAAAACGTTTTTTCACGATTTCCGATGC
>JBGZJM010000053.1:0-4309 GCA_041848845.1 Petrimonas sp.
AGAAACGCCGGGCGGGAGCATTGTCGGGCGGAATGAAACAGAAACTTGCCCTCAGCTGCGCGTTGATACACAAACCCGAAGTGTTGATCCTTGACGAGCCCACAACGGGTGTGGATCCTGTTTCCCGGAAAGAGTTCTGGGATATGCTGGAGCGGTTGAAATCCGAAAGGATAACCGTTCTGGTTTCCACGGCATATATGGACGAGGCAAGCCTGTGCGACCGCATCGCGTTAATGCGCGAAGGGAGCTTTATCGCTGCCGACACGCCGCAAAACATCATAAACCGTTACACGGAAACGTTGTGGGCGGTACAAACCGAGGATTTATCGGCATCGTTGCGCGATCTACGGGCGCATCCGCAGGTGAAAACCTGCTTTGCGTTCGGAAATGAACACCATGTTACCGTTCAGCCGGATCTGCCGGTCGCCGGGCTTCAATGCTATTTAAAAGAAAAAGGGTATTCAAAAGTGCGGATCAACGTTGCGACACCGACGGTGGAGGATTGTTTCATGGCGTTGACAAGCGGAACGTGAAGAATGGAAAGTAAAATCGTAATAAATGTCTCGGATTTGACGAAAAAGTTCGGCAGCTTCACGGCTGTTGACCGTATCTCCTTCGATGTCCGCAAAGGGGAAATATTCGGTTTCCTGGGTGCTAACGGTGCCGGGAAAACCACCGCCATGCAGATGCTGTGCGGAATCAGCAAGCCCACTTCGGGAAAAGGGACGGTGGCCGGATACGATATCCTGAAAGAAAACGAGAAGATAAAACGCGACATCGGTTACATGAGTCAACGGTTTTCGTTGTACGAAGACCTGAAAGTATGGGAGAACATCCGCCTTTTTGGCGGGATTTACGGGTTGACGGACAAAGAGATAAAGGAAAAAACGGATGAATTGCTTTACCGGTTGAGGTTTGAGGGTGAACGAAACACCCTGGTGAAATCCCTGCCGTTGGGTTGGAAGCAGAAACTCGCTTTTTCGGTAGCTGTTTTCCACACGCCTCAAATTGTTTTCCTCGATGAGCCTACAGGCGGAGTCGATCCGGCCATGCGGCGCCAGTTCTGGGAAATGATCTACGAGGCATCCGACCGCGGGATCACGGTTTTTGTGACCACGCACTACATGGATGAAGCCGAATATTGTCACCGTGTATCGATAATGGTCGACGGAAGAATTGAGGCCTTGGACAGCCCCGGCAACCTCAAGGAGATTCATCGGGCGGAAAGCATGGACGAGGTATTCCGGAAGTTGGCCAGAAAAGCGACAAGAATGGATAATGGACAATCGATATGAAGCAATTTCTCTCTTTCGTACACAAGGAATTCCACCACATACTCCGTGACGGGCGCACCATGCTGATCCTGCTGGGGATGCCCGTTGTGCAGATTTTGTTGTTCGGATTCGCCATCAATATGGAAGTACAGCATATCCGCACTGCGATTTTCGACCCGGCACAGGATGCCGCCACGCGCGATATTACCGGACGCCTTGCGGCGAATCCCTATTTCCATGTAGTGGGACACGTGTACTCGCCCGATGAGATAAACACGCTGCTGAAACAGGGAAAAATAGACGTGGCCATTGTCTATGAACAGAATTTCAACGAGAACCTTGTCCACGCAAAGAAAGCTCAACTGCAGATCATTGCCGACGCATCCAATCCGAATACAGGAAGCATTGTCGCGGATTACGTGACGGCCATCGTCGGCGGATATCATCCCCACATTCCCTATCGGATTGAAGTGGAGAACAAACTGCTTTACAATCCCGAAATGAAATCGGCCTACACCTTTGTGCCCGGAATCATGGGGTTGGTGCTGATGATCATCTGTGCCATCATGACCTCGATCTCCATCGTCCGGGAAAAGGAGCGCGGCACGATGGAGGTACTCCTGGCGTCGCCGCTAAAACCGGGAACAGTGCTGATCTCAAAAACGGTACCTTACCTGGCGCTCTCGTTCATCAACCTGGTCACCATTCTGTTGTTGTCCTATTTCGTGCTGGGTGTTCCCATCCGGGGAAATCTGGCCCTGCTGGTTGCCATATCGCTCCTTTTTATTTTCCTGGCGCTCTCCCTGGGATTACTTATCTCCACCCTCGTGCAGACACAGGTAACCGCCGTGCTTGTCTCGGGAATAGGGCTGATGATGCCCACACTGATCCTCTCGGGAATGATTTTTCCCATCGGCAACATGCCGGCGCCGCTGCAATGGGCTTCGTCGGTTGTGCCGGCACGCTGGTACATAGCCGCCGTGAAAAAGGTGATGATCGAAGGGCTGGGATTCACGCATGTGGCAAAAGAGACGGGTATCCTGGCCGGGATGGTTGTTCTGCTCATCGGGACAAGCATCTCCAAGATAAAAAACCGGCTTTAAACAATGAGAACAATATGAGTCAACTGAAATACCTCATCGAGAAAGAGTTCAAGCAGATCGGCAGGAACGCGATCATACCCAAAATGATCGTGCTGTATCCGATTATGGTGTTGCTGATCTTTCCCTGGGCAATTGATTTTGAAGTGAAGAACATACAAATCCACGTGGTGGACAATGCCGGAAGTGTCTATTCCCAACGGTTGATAAACAAAATCGACGCGTCGGCCTATTTCATCCTTGCCGGCGTGTCCACCCGTTACGACGATGCCATTGGCGACATGGAGAGAGAAAAGGCGGATATTGTCCTGGAAATTCCCGCGTCATTCGATACCGATATGGTGAAGGAACGCCGTGCCAAGGTAATGATTTCAGCAAATGCCGTGAACAGTACGCAGGGGTTGTTGGGAAACAATTACCTGATGCGGATCATCAACGATTTTTCGCAGGAGCTTCGTACGGAACTCTTTCCGGCATCCGCGCTGTCGGACGCATCGCACATTGATGTCGTGACCGATTACCGTTACAACAAACGCCTCGATTACAAAACCTTTATGTTGCCGGCGTTTATCGTGCTCATGATGACGCTGATATGCGGCATTTTGCCTTCACTGAACATCGTGATCGAGAAAGAGACCGGCACCATCCAGCAGATCAATGCCACGCCGGTGGGTAAATTTGATTTTATTCTGGCAAAGCTTATTCCGTACTGGATTATCGGACTGGTTATCCTCACCCTGTCGTTCCTGGCTACGTGGATAATATACGGATTGCTTCCGTCGGGAAGTTTCATCACCTTGTATATCTCCGCCGTTGTTTTCCTGCTGGGGATTACCGGATTGGGAATCATCATCTCCAACTATTCCGACACGCTGCAGCAGTCGATGTTTTTAGTCATGTTTTTTATCCTGATCATCATCCTGCTCAGCGGGATGTTTACCCCTGTTTCTGCCATGCCCGGGTGGGCGCAGGTTGTCGCTTATGCCAATCCCCTCACCTATTTCATCGAAATCATGCGGCTGGTATACCTGAAGGGCAGTGCATTGTCCGATCTCTTTAAGCCGTTGATACGGCTGACCGGGTTTGCGGTATTTTTCAACACGTGGGCGGTGGTGAGCTATAAAAAACGAGGCTGAATAATTGAGAACAGGCCATGGGAACAAAAATGCAAGAAAAGTGTTATTAGAAATATATTTCCCTTGAGAATTCTTATACCGAATCAGAATATCTTTTCCGTCAGGGTCAATGAAGCCCACCGGATTATTTCCACAATACGCATACGGAGTGATACCATAATACTTCTCCGCCAGCGGGTCGATGGTGTTCCACCGGCCCAGGGCGGCATCGTAATGCCTTGCCCCGTAATCGAACAGGTCTAAGCCGTGCATGCGGTCGAGCTCCTTGCCGTTGTATTTGTACGGCTGGACGCCTCCCGCCGTGCTTTCACCCATCAATCCGCCAAAGGGATAGTAGTGGTTTACCTGTTCCACTGTTCCATTCTGACTCAATACAACGCGGTTATTGCCCTGATGGTCTTTGAGGTAGTAATGGTACACGGGCGCAGTGCCTGAAAAGGTGATATACCCCTCTTCGGTCAATATCCTGCTTACCGCACCGTTTTCGTAAACCACGTTGCCGCAATAGTCGGTCTTAACCGTTTGGGATATTTGCGCGGTAGTCAACGGCGTCATTACATTGGTCATGGGAATTACCACGCCCGCTACCGCCGTCTGGTGCGTTACGCTTAACTTTCGCCCGGCGGCATCGTACACGTAGTTGGCGGTATTGCCGTTTGCCTGGCGTTTTTATTATTTGAATATTCCTTTGTATTCCTTTGGTAGTAGTTCTCGAATTTCTTCTTGCTCCTTTTTCTGTTGCATAAAATACTTCTGAAAAATATGGGCTAATTCAGGTTTAAAACCAATAATATCCAAA
>JBGZJM010000054.1:0-5369 GCA_041848845.1 Petrimonas sp.
ACGCGCTGGGAAGCGTGTTGAACCATGTTTCGCTGCACCAGACAATTATTGGCTTGGAAGCCGAAAAACAGATGGAGATGGCCGGTGAATATCCCGATATTGTCATCGGTTGCTTTGGCGGAGGCTCCAATTTCTCGGGGATTTCCTTTCCTTTCCTGCGCCACGTTATAAAAGGGGATAAGAAGACAAGGTTTATTGCCGCGGAGCCGGCCTCGTGCCCGAAACTTACCCGCGGAACTTTCAAATACGATTTCGGTGATGAGGCAGGGTTCACCCCCCTTATTCCGATGTACACGCTCGGACATAACTTTTCTCCCGCCAACATCCACGCGGGCGGGTTGCGTTATCACGGCGCGGGAAGCATCGTAAGCCAGCTGAAGAAAGACAACCTCATCGAAGCAATGGATATTCCGCAGCTGGAAACATTCGAAGCCGGTATTCTTTTTGCCCGGGCAGAGGGTATTATTCCGGCTCCCGAGTCCACGCATGCCATTGCGTCTGCCATTCGTGAAGCTAAGAAGGCCAAGGAAGAAGGCACTCAAAAAGTAATCCTCTTCAATCTTTCGGGACACGGACTGGTGGACATGAGCGCATACGACCAGTACCTGGCGGGCGATTTAAAGAATTACGAGATTTCAGCCAGCGAAATCGAAAAATATTTACAGGACTAAAAAACTGTTACACAACACAAGCAGGTATTTCAGGTGAAAAAAAACAGAAAAATATTTGTCCGTTTCACTTCTGTTTTGTATCTTTGACATTAGAAAAATGAATGAGTTATTGCCGCATTGGTCGATTGGGAAACTCATCAATTACATTTTATAAACCGAGACTCGTTCTGGGTATCAATGGCGGGCCGCGCCTTCGGGTATTCCGATTTATCGGAACGGCGGATTACAAAGATACCGGGACACTCAAATCCTGTCATAGGGAGTTTCGACTTATTCCACCGGTGCGGCTTCTTATAGAAAGCAGATTAGCAGGCGATCACATCAATTTGCAGTCTGCTTTTTCAATTTTATCCCCTTTGCCCGTCCGGCCGGTAATATGAGAGCTGTCTTTAAACAATATTGGGAATTGTTTCTGGTTTTTTTTAAAATCGGAGCCTTCACCTTTGGCGGGGGGTACGCCATGGTTCCGTTAATCCGGAACGAAGTTGTCAGAAAAAAGAACTGGCTCGATGATGAAGAATTCATGGATATGCTTGCCATTGCCCAATCCATGCCCGGGCCGATCGCGCTGAACACTTCCCTGTTTGTCGGGAACAAAAGGATGGGATTCAAGGGCAGCCTGTTCTCCGGATTGGGAATTATCCTGCCGTCGTTCCTGGTCATTCTGCTCATTGCCGTTTTCTTTGTACAGTTCAAGGACAATCCGGTTGTGGAACGGATCTTCAAGGGTATCCGCCCCGCTGTGGTGGCATTGATTGCCGCACCGTTGCTGGGTCTGGGAAAGTCGGCAGGAATATCGCCGAAGAACGTATGGATTCCGGTGGCGGTAGCCCTTTCGGTATGGCTGGCCGGGGTTTCGCCTGTTTATATCGTGTTGGCAGCCATTTTACTGGGAGTCTTTCACTTCGCGTACGTCAAACGAAAAATCAAAAGCTGACGGATGGAACTTTTGGATGTATATCTAACGTTGTTCGCCTCTTTTTTCAAGATAGGCCTTTTCGGTTTCGGTGGAGGGTATGCCATGCTCCCTCTTATTCAACAGGAAGTGGTGGACACGCACCACTGGATATCGGTAGCCGATTTTACGGATATTGTCGCTGTTTCTCAAACCACTCCCGGGCCCATCGCTTTTAATTCGGCCACATACATCGGTTATTCCGCTGTCACCGACATGGGGTTCGGCACTTTTCACGGCATTATCGGCTCGGCCGTATGCACACTGGCTGTCAGCATTCCCTCGCTGGTTATCATGACGGTTGTCTGCGCCTTCTTCGCCCGGCTGAACAACAATCCCTGGATGCGCGCCTCCCTGTCGGTGCTGAAACCGGCTGTCATCGGATTGATTGCGGCGGCGGCACTGATGCTGATGAACAACTACAATTTTATCGATTACAGAAGCTGGATTATCTTTGGAGTTGTCTTTTTGGCCTCCTTAAAAAAAGTAGACCCCATTTTGTTGATCTTCTTGTCGGGTGTGGCGGGATTGATCGTATACTGATAGGCCAGTCTTTCCGCGCCGCTTTCCAGGTAGATGATTCCGCAATGGGAGAATCCGAGCTTTTGCAGTATGTTTTGCATCACTTTATTGTCGCGGTGCGTATCGATGCGGAGGTTGCCGCATTTTTCCAGGCACCAGGAGATGCAGGTTTCCGCAACACCTTTGTGCCTTCCGGAAGAGGCAATGCGGTGAATAACCCCGTAAGGGTCATCGTTCAGCCACGATCCTTCAAAGATCTTGAGATAAGTGGGCTCCTCGCCCACCCTGAAATAAAATGTTCCTGCAATTCCGTCATCTTCGTCCAGACAAACGTAACTGTGTCCCCGGCCTATATCCTCGGCAAGGAGTTCTTTTTTCGGATAACCGTCCACCCATTGCCCGGCATTGCCGGTTTGTTGCATAAAGCGGCGCGCGGTATCGTAGATTTGCATCAGTTGCGGCAAATCTGCCGGTTGTGAGGGGCGGATTCTTACGAGCATAAGCGACCCGTTTATTTCTTCGTTTTCTTTGCCGGGGCTTTGGCTTTTTTGGCCTTTTTTTGGGGAACTTCTTTCGGGGAATCGTTTTTTTGCGTCCCGTCAATAATCGCTTTGCATTGCTCAAACGTCAGCTCTTCGGGTTTTTGCGATTTCGGAATTTTAAAATTTTTCTTCTTGTAAGCGATATAGGGGCCGTATCTGCCGTTTAGAACCTGCAAATCCGGATCTTCAGCGAATGTTCTGATGATTTTTTCCCTGTCCTTTTTCTCCTTGGCTTCAATCAGTCCAACCGCTTCTTCGGCGGTAATCTCCAGGGGATCGACACCTTTAGGCAATGAAACAAATTTGTTGTCGTGACGGATATAGGGTCCGAAGCGGCCTACGCCGACGGTCAACTCCTTTTCACGAAACTCTCCGAGCGAACGGGGCAAGTCAAACAACCGGAGTGCTTCCTCCAACGTTATGGTTTCGATCGACTGCGTCTTTTGCAAGGAAGCGAACAGCGGTTTTTCTTCTTCATCGGGAATACCCACCTGTACCAACGGGCCATACCTGCCTATTTTAACCGATACCTGACGTCCCGTTTTAGGGTCTTGTCCCAGCACCCGTTCGCCGGCCTTGTGCTCCATCCTCATCTCCATGGTCTCTTCCACAATCGGATGGAATACTTTATAAAAATCTTTTATCGCACTGTTCCACTGCTGTTTACCTTCGGCAATAATATCGAAATCTTTTTCAACGTTCGCGGTGAAATGGTAATCCACTATTTTCGGGAAAAACTCCACCAGGAAGTCATTCACCACCATACCCGTATCGGTGGGCACCAGTTTATTCTTGTCGGTTCCTGCCGCTTCCTTTTTATCGGCATCCTTTATTTTTCCGTTTTTCAGGGTAAGGATGTTGTAAACCCTTTCCACACCGTCCACGGTTTTCTTTTCCACGTACTCGCGATTCTGAATGGTTGAAATGGTGGGTGCGTACGTTGATGGACGCCCTATCCCCAATTCTTCCATCTTTCGTACCAGCGAAGCTTCGGTATACCTCGGCGGACGCTGGGTAAAGCGTTCCGTGGCAACCGTTTCCTGCATCGGCAACACCTCTTTCACCTTCATCGGAGGGAGCAATCCCTCTTCATTTTCACCGTTTTCCTCGTCGGTACCTTCCAGATAAACACGCAGGAACCCGTCAAATCGGATCACTTCTCCCGTGGCAACAAATTTGCCTTCGGCATTGGATATGTCTATGGTGGCCACCGTCCTTTCCAGCTCGGCATCCGCCATCTGCGAAGCGATGGTGCGTTTCCAGATCAAATCGTACAAGCGCTTTTCCTGGGCGGTCCCTCCCGCCTCATGCTCGTTGATGTAAGTCGGCCGGATGGCTTCGTGTGCTTCCTGCGCACCTTTGGATTTCGTTGTGTATTTTCTGGTTTTCAGGTAATCGTCTCCGTACTGCCCGATGATCTCGGCCTTGGCGGTGTTTATGGCAAGAGCCGACAAGTTAACGGAGTCCGTCCTCATATAGGTAATCCTTCCCGATTCGTACAAGCGTTGCGCCACCATCATCGTCTGCGCCACCGAAAAACCGAGTTTCCGGGAGGCTTCCTGTTGAAGGGTGGATGTGGTGAACGGCGGCGCGGGCGATTTCCGGGCGGGTTTGGTGGTAACATCTTCCACACTGAAAACCGAAGTTTTTAGTTTTTCCAGCAATGCCAATGCCTCCTCCTTTGTTTTCAGCCGTTTGTTGTATTCGGCTTTAATCTCGTACGGCTGCCCGTTTTCTTCCTTGGTAAACAGGGCCACAACACGGTAGGCGGCCTCTGTCTTGAAGTTCTGGATTTCGCGCTCGCGCTCGACAATAAGCCGCACGGCCACCGATTGGACCCTTCCCGCTGAAAGCGCGGGTTTTATTTTGCGCCATAAAACGGGTGAAAGCTCAAACCCGACGATCCTGTCCAGTACGCGTCGTGCCTGTTGGGCATCGACCAAATTCCGGTTTATCTCCCGGGGATTTTTCACGGCTTCCTGGATGGCCGGCTTGGTTATTTCGTGGAAGACGATCCGTTTGGTGTCTTTATTTTTCAAATCCAGCACATCGTACAGATGCCAGGATATGGCTTCTCCTTCACGGTCTTCATCGGATGCGAGCCAGACGGTTTCCGCGTTTTTGGCAGCAGTTTTCAACTCCGTCACGACCTTTTTCTTGTCTGTCGGGATCTCGTAAATGGGTTCGAAATTATTGCCTATGTCAATGCTGAAATCTTTTTTCTTAAGGTCACGGATATGTCCGTAACTCGACATCACTTTAAAATCGCTGCCCAGGAATTTCTCAATAGTTTTTGCCTTTGCAGGCGACTCAACGATAACCAAATTCTTTGCCATTCATCTTGTTTTATATTCCCGTCGGGGATATTTCACTTCATCATTCCGGGTGCAAAAGTACAAATTTTGCATCAGCAAAAAGAATTTTTCACCCTTTTTCGATTTTTACGCCGTAAATTTGCGAGAGGGTATCGTGTAACCGTTGGAATTCCGACTTCCGGATGCGGAGCTTCATCGTGCAGCTCTCCTTGAAATCCTGCTCCCAGGAGACCTCTTCGAATTGCTTCAGGGCATGCATCACGTCGTTGAGCAGCACATATTCGAAACGGACGGTAAGGATCCGGTCGACCGTCTTCTCAACAATGACCGCATTTCTGGCGGCATATTCCGCCGGTTCCTTGTA
>JBGZJM010000055.1:0-4421 GCA_041848845.1 Petrimonas sp.
ACAGTGATAGACATGTGTACATCCTCCTCAATATTACCGGAATAGATTTTCAGCTCATTCTGACGAACTTTTGTCTCGCTCGGGTTCGTTAACTCGATCGTGAGTTCCGTTTCTCCAGCCTCTCCCTTAACTGGAGAAATGGTAAACCAATCAGCATCCACAGCTTCCAACTGCCAGCGTTTTGAAGAATTGAACTTGAATGTTTTTTTGGTTTCAGTACCATCGGCAGAGAATATAATTTGATGATCTGCGTCTGATGAGATTTCTGCTTTGATAAACTGCTCATTAATATCTTCATCACAAGAAGACATTAAGGTTATACCTAAAACGAGTGATAGTAAAGCACTCATTGACAAGAGTGGTAATTTGAATTTCATCCTATAAAAAATATATAAAAAATGTTCTACTAACAAAATTAATTTAAAAAAATCAGACGTCTAAACACATTAACAATTATTATAAAATCCTTTGCCTGATCACTTCATAGATCATCACTCCCGCCGCTACCGAAACGTTGAGCGATTGAATGCTGCCAAACTGCGGAACCCTAACCAACTCATCACACACACGCAGGATTTCGGGCGAAACGCCTTCGTCTTCCGATCCCATTAAAATGGCGACAGGTACCGACATATCTGCTTCGGTATAGTTTTTCGCCGCTTTTTCGGTGGCGGCAACTACTTTTATTCCGCTGTCTTTCAGGAACACAACGGCGTCTTTCAGGCTGTTTTCCCGGCATACCGGAATGATGTGCAATGCTCCGGCCGACGTTTTTATGGCATCGGCATTTACCGAGACGCTTCCACGCGCCGGAATCACTATGGCATCTACGCCTGCAACTTCGCACGTGCGGGCAATGGCTCCAAAGTTACGCACATCGGTAATTCCATCAAGTACGACAATTAGCGGGTTTTTCCCCTGCTCATACAGAAACGGGACAATCTGGTCCAATTTCTGGTACGTAACTGCCGAAGTAAAGGCAATAACCCCCTGATGATTTTTACGGGTGATCCTGTCGATCCGCTCCAGCGGGACTTTCTGCATCGGGATCTCGTATCGGCGTAACACTGCCTGCAGTTCTTTGAAAAGTTCACCCGACAGCTCGCGTTTGACAAGCACCTTGTCGATATCTTTTCCGGCTTCTGCCGCTTCAATCACGGCACGGATGCCGAAAATCATCTCTTTTTCTTTCATTTTTGAGTTGACAAGTTGACAGTAGTTCTAATTATGAATTATGAATTATGAATTATGAATTGTCCTTCTCCCAGCATCACCCTGGCATTTTCAACAGCCTGAGCAGTAACTTCCGCACCGCTAAGCATCCGGGCAATCTCCGTAACCCTTTCGTTTTGCAGCAGCAGACGCATGTGGGTTGCCGTAGTTTCAGCACTGTCCTCCTTGTAAACGTTGTAGTGCCTTGTCCCTTTGGCCGCTATTTGCGGCAGATGGGTGATGGCGATCACCTGCATGTCGTGCGCCATCTCGCGCATGATCGTGCCCATTTTATCGGCAATCTCGCCCGAAGTCCCCGTGTCGATTTCATCGAAAATAACCGTTGGCAGTGCCGTTGCCCCGGCGATCATCGATTTCAGGCAAAGCATCAGTCGAGAGATCTCTCCGCCGGACGCAATCTGGGAAACGGGCAGCAACGGCGTGTTTTTATTGGCCGAGAACAGGAAGCAGACAACATCTTTTCCGGTAGCATCGGGATTGTTTTTGGCGGTAATGTTGCATGTGAACTTCGCATTAGGCATTCCCAGGTAAACAAGCATTTCCGTGAGTTGTTTTTCTACCGGCTGCGTGGCCGATTTTCTCTTTTCGCTCAAAGCCCCGGCTTTTTGCAACATCAGTTGCTGTTTTTCGGACACCTCTTTTTCAAGTTGTTCTATTTGCTCGTCCAGCGACAGGATGTTTTGCAGCTTTTCCTCCAGCTGCCCCTGTATCTCCTGCAGTTCCTCAACCGATTTTACCGAATGTCTCTTCTGCAAACCGTAAATCACGCTTAACCGCTCCTCCACCCGTTGCTGCCGCTCGGCATTGAAATCCGTTTCTTCGAAATGCTTCCCGGCTTCAATCCGGATCTCCTTTAAATCGATATAGGCCGATTCCACCCGTTGCTCCAATTCGGCGGCCTTCGGAAAAACATGCCGGATACTTCTCAAGGCATCGGTTACCGATTTCAATTTTTGCTCAATGGCGTCACCTTCGCCCGAGAACGCGTCCACTACGGCAAAAAGCGAGGCTTTGATCTCCTCGGCATGCGTCATGGTTTCCAACTCGGCTTCCAGTTCTTCCTGCTCTCCCGCCTGTAGTTTTGCACCGGCCAACGCATCGAACTGGAATTGAAAATAATCTTCCTCCTCCTTGTTTTTCCGCGATTGCTCCTGCAGTTCGAGCAGCAGTTCCCGGCCCGCCCGATATTCCCCGAAAGCCTTCCGGTATGCCTCTTTCTCCGTTTTTGTACGGGCAAGAATATCCAACACGTTTAGCTGAAAAAAGTTGTCGTTTAACGACAGGTTCTGATGCTGCGAATGGACGTCTATCAACCGGTCACCCAGCTCTTTCAAATCGTTCAGGTAAACAGGCGAATCGTTCACGAAAGCCCGCGACTTTCCGTTCGTCCAGATTTCGCGGCGCAGGATGCATTCACCGGGATTATATTCCCAATCCCGCTCTTCAAAAAAATCGTGCAAATCATACCTCGAAAGATCAAAAATGCCTTCGATGGTACATTTCTGCTCGTTTTGCTTGATATAACGATTATCGGCACGCTGTCCCAAAATCAGGGAAAGCGCACCCAGTATGATGGATTTTCCGGCACCGGTTTCTCCGGTGATGACCGAAAAGCCCTTATCAAAATCGATATGGAGCGAATCTATCAGCGCATAATTTTGTATTGCCAGCGATTTCAGCATAATTTCCCTATCGGTTTGTTCGTCGTAATCTTCCCAAAGTGTTTGTCTCCGTCGGGTAAATATTCCGGAGCGTTTCATACGCCGCTTGCTTTTCCTGCTCCGGCACGGTAGCAACGACGTTTACCAACTCGTCCAGTTTGGCATTGCCGAAAAGCGTCACCAAAACAGAGTTGGGACGACGGGCGTATATCGAAGCGATTACGGACAGCGAAGTTACAACTTTTTGACGGCCTTTTTCACGGTTTGCCGCCATTTCATCCAACCCTGTCCGGTGGTAATCGTACCACATCCGGCGGTAATCTTCAGATACCGGGTCGTTAAAAGCGGCAGTGATGGCATACTTGTTCCGTTCACTTCCAAACGCTTCCCATCCGCTCCAGTTGTTGGGTTGAACATTGCCAGCAATGGTTTGCATCCGGCGGAAACAATCCGTACCTCCCAGAGGCGAGATCGAATCATGATCGAGTCCGAGAATAAGGTAGACATAAAAGGCGATGGTTGCAACCAGGTTGTTGGAAATATTGCCGGGATCGAACTCCAAGGGCTGATACTCCGTATAATCGAACAAGAAGGAAGGTTCGCGATAATTCAGCAACGGCGTCTTGTATCCCGCGCCGGATACGGGCCTTCGCGCCTGAACCTGCAACTCTCCCTTAAACGACGCGGCAGATGGCATCTCGTTGATGATGAGGGTAAACGCGCAATCGATCTTGTCATGCGCCGGGGAATGCGTGTCCGTCCATTTCCCATCGTTTATAAACGTTCTCAATTGCTCTTCGAGTGTGTTGAACAGCTGCCGGTTGCCCTGTATCCGGGAACTGTTGACGGAGACGGTAGCATTGAGATCCTGAGCCATCGTGCAAACAACAGCTCCCAACAAGAAAACAACAGAAAAAACGGCGTTCTTCATAACTTATGCCTGGAGGAGGCTTCTTATTTTGATATTATTTCAATTACAACTACAACGAACGGTAAAACTGCAATTTGTTCCGCAAATCATCTATTTCCGCCTGAAGCAATTTCACCCGGACAAGCATGTGATGCAACGCCTCTATCCCTTCCGCGTTAATATCCATCTCATTGTGCCAGCGGACAAACTGTTCCAGTTCTTCCAGCTCGTCGTACTCCACAAACCGGGTATCGCCGGAATCCGACAGGCGAATCAACTCCAGTTCGCCCAGTGAATCGAGAAACGATTCTTCCACTTCATAAATACGGATACACTCGCTGTATAAGATTCTTTTTTCGTTCATCGTCGGTTCAGTTTAGATAATTCGACAAACAACTCCTGCTCCTTTGACGAGAGGTTTTTGGGTACTTCTACTTTCATTGTCACGATAAGATCGCCGAACTGGTCGTCTTTTTTATATACCGGAAAACCTTTGCCTTTCAGGCGAACCTTGGTTCCGGGCTGTGTACCGGGCTTTACCCTTATTTTCACCTGTCCGTCAAGCGTATTTACCGTCGCCTCTCCACCGAGGACGGCCGTGTACAACCCAACATGAG
>JBGZJM010000056.1:0-9047 GCA_041848845.1 Petrimonas sp.
AAAAGATTTAAACAAGTCAAGCGATAATGGCAAATCACAAATCAGCGGAAAAAAGAATCAGACAAACAAAAGTTCGTCGTTTATCAAATCGTTACGTTTCACGTACAACCCGGAATTCGGTACGCGCGTTGCGCGCTTTAACCTCAAGGGAAGAGGCTGCGGCGATGTATCCGGAGGTTTGCTCGATGTTGGATAAATTGGCAAAGAAGAAAGTTATTCACCGGAACAAGGCCAATAATTTAAAAGCCAAATTAGCCGCGCACATCAGCAAGTTGAGCTGATTTTTACCTAGAGATATAGATGGAGCCGGTCACAAGTGTGCCCGGCTTTTTTCGTAATTTTGCGTTTTGTCAAAACTCCGTGTTTTGCCGAGATAAAATGAGCTTCCCCGCCGCAAGCTGGCGGGGAATTAAACCCGAAGAGACTAAAAAAAGCATTTTATTATGATTAAGCACATTGTACTCTTTAAGTTGGCCGAAGAAGCCGAAGGTAACTCGAAAGCCGTGAACGCGGCGATAATCAAGCGGCGTCTTGAGGCGTTGAAAGGCCTGATTCCCGAAATCTTGAAAATGGAAGTGTCGATAAACCATGCCGATGCACCCGCGGGCAACCACGATATTGTGCTCGACAGCGAGTTCAGGAGCCTGGACGATTTGCGTACCTATGTTTCACATCCCGAACACCGGAAAGTAGGGGAGTTTATCGGTAAGGTGCGGACGGAGCGTGCGGCTATCGATTACGAATTTTAAACGGCTTTTCAATGGCTTTTCCTCTGCTAAAAAAAACGAAAAACGGTTGGCGGGACGGCGAATTTTTCGTATATTTGTTCGGTTTTTTAACCCGAAAAACGGACAGGGATAAATTATAAATTATCAGCGAGATATTTAAAGGATAAAAATGACAGAAGAAGAAAAAAAATCGGCAAGCGGCAATTATTCCGCACAAAACATCCAGGTGCTTGAAGGGTTGGAAGCGGTTCGCAAACGTCCGGCGATGTATATCGGAGACGTGGGCGAAAAAGGATTCCATCACCTGGTTTACGAGGTGGTGGATAATTCCATTGACGAGGCGCTTGCCGGATATTGCAATGAAATAAACGTAACCATCAATGAGGATAACTCCATTACCGTTACCGATAACGGGCGCGGAATTCCGGTGGATTATCACGAAAAGGAAAAGAAGTCGGCGCTGGAAGTCGTGCTCACCGTGCTTCACGCCGGGGGAAAGTTTGATAAGGGAACGTACAAGGTTTCGGGCGGCTTGCACGGTGTGGGCGTATCGTGTGTGAATGCCCTTTCGATGCACCTCAAAGCCGAAATCCATCGTGACGGAAAAATCCACGTGCAGGAATATTCGCGCGGAAAACCCTATTCCGACGTTCAGGTGATTGGGGAAACCGATAAAACCGGAACCATAATCACCTTTAAACCCGATGACACCATCTTTATTGTTTCGGAATACCGTTACGACATTCTGGCTACGCGGCTTCGTGAACTGGCGTTCTTGAATGCCGGGGTGACGTTGACCCTTACCGATAAGAGAACGCCCAGGGAAGACGGTACGTTCAAAACGGAACGTTTTTATTCCGAAAACGGGCTGGAAGAGTTTGTCCGTTATATCGACAAGGCCAAGGAGCCGCTTATTTCGGAGCCCATCCACATCATTACCGAGAAGCAGGGGATTCCCATCGAAATAGCGATGACGTACAATTCCACGTACAACGAAAACATATTCTCTTACGTAAATAACATCAATACCATCGAGGGAGGTACGCACCTTACCGGCTTCAGAAGAGGGCTTTCGCGCACACTGAAGAAATATGCCGAGGATTCCAGGATGCTGGAGAAGGTAAAGGTGGAGATCAGCGGCGATGACTTTCGGGAAGGGCTTACAGCCGTGTTGTCGGTAAAAGTGGCCGAGCCGCAATTCGAGGGGCAAACGAAGACAAAACTGGGAAACAGTGAGGTGATCGGCGCCGTAGACCAGGCCATTGGAGAGGCGTTGAACAATTACCTGGAGGAGCACCCGAAAGAAGCAAAAGTCATTGTGGAGAAAGTTATTCTTGCTGCTACGGCGCGCCATGCCGCCCGTAAGGCACGGGAACTGATCCAGCGGAAATCGCCGTTGTCGGGCGGGGGGCTTCCCGGAAAGCTGGCCGACTGTTCCGACAAGGATGCCGAGAAATGCGAAATTTTTATCGTCGAAGGAGATTCCGCAGGGGGAACAGCCAAACAGGGTCGCGACCGTATGTTCCAGGCCATCCTTCCGTTGCGCGGAAAAATTCTGAACGTGGAGAAGGTGATGACCCACCGGGTTTTCGAGAATGAAGAGATCCGGAACATATATACTGCCCTGGGGGTAACTATCGGAACGGAAGAAGATTCCAAAGCGTTGAATATTGAAAAACTCCGGTACCACAAGGTGGTGATCATGACCGATGCCGACGTGGACGGAAGCCACATTGCCACACTTATCCTGACTTTCTTTTTCCGGTATATGAAACCGCTTATCGAGAACGGTTACGTCTATATTGCCACTCCGCCGCTTTACCTGTGCAAGAAGGGTAAAATCGAGGAATATTGCTGGGACGACCGTCAGCGCCAGGCATTTATCGACAAGTATGCCGACGGGAATGAGAGCGCGGTTCATTCTCAACGATACAAAGGGTTGGGAGAGATGAATGCCGAACAGCTTTGGGAAACGACAATGAATCCCGAAAAACGTACGCTCCGCCAGGTAACCATCGAGAATGCGGCGGATGCCGATATGATCTTCTCCATGCTGATGGGTGAAGATGTCGCTCCGCGCCGGGAGTTTATCGAAGAGAACGCTACTTACGCGCACATTGACGCATAAAGCAGGGATTGTATGCTCCAACCCCCAACATTACAAACCGGTGACAAGGCAGTTGTCCTTTCTCCTGCCGGGAAGATAGATGCCGGGCTGGTGACAAAGGCAGCAGAGGTGCTTTGCGATTGGGGACTGGGGGTGGAAATTTCCGAAAATGCATTGTGCCGGACCGGACGTTTCAGCGGCTTTGTGGAGCAGCGGCTGGCAGACCTGCAGCACGCCATGGACGATCCCGAGGTGAAGTTGATTTTCTGTTCGCGGGGAGGATACGGAACCGTGCATCTGCTGGATAAACTCGACTTTACAGGTATAAGACAGTACCCGAAATGGGTTGTCGGTTACAGCGACATTACCGTTTTGCACGCGGCGTTGCAGCAACATGGGGTTATGTCTGTACACGGGCCTATGGCCAAGCATTTTGCCGAGGAAGGCCCGGATGACATTCCCGTTCGTTTCACCAAAGCCATACTTGCCGGAGAACCTGTTTTCTACGATATTCCCGTCGCGAAGTATGCTTACCTCAACCGGAAAGGCAAAGGCGCCGGAAGGTTGTTTGGCGGGAACCTTTCGGTTTTTTGCGGTATCCTGGGTACACGATTTGCCTATCTACCCAAGAACGGCATTTTATTCGTCGAGGACATTGGCGAGGAACCCTACAAGATCGACCGGTACATCAATCAACTTAAACTTGCCGGTATTTTTGACCGGATATCGGGGTTGATCGTAGGACAGTTCAGCGATTATACCGAAGACAACGATATGTATTCGGCGCTTTACGAATCCATCGCATCCGTTGTGGCGGGATATGACTTTCCGGTTTGTTTCGATTTTCCGGCCGGACACGTGAAGCACAACTTCCCGCTTGTGATGGGAAAGAAGGCACGGCTTGTTGTCAAAGAAGATCAATTGATATTCAAACAATCTTAAAAACAGAAAGATGGAGCTCTCAACCGAACTTATATTGCTTATCGGTTCTTTTCTTTTTTTCGTAAGTATGCTGGTGGGAAAGGCCGGGCATAGATTCGGCGTTCCGGTTCTGCTGCTCTTCCTGTTGGTCGGAATGATTTTCGGGGGAGACGGATTCGGTTTGGACTTCGAGAACATTCAAATTGCACAGGCCATCGGAACCGTTTGTTTAACCGTTATCCTCTTTTCGGGAGGCCTGGATACCAAGTTCAGGGAAATAAAACCCGTTATTCGGCCCGGGGTTGTCTTGGCTACGCTGGGCGTGTTCATTACGGCCATTATTACGGGTATTTTTACCTGGTGGCTGTCCGATCGGGTTTACACGGGATTGGGAGTGGGTTTTTTGACGGCCATGTTGCTGGCTTCCACGGTTTCATCTACCGATTCGGCCTCCGTTTTCGGTATTCTCCGTTCCAAGGGGCTTGCGCTGAAGAACAATCTTCGCCCGTTGCTTGAGTTGGAAAGCGGGAGCAACGACCCTATGGCTTATATGCTGACGGTTACCTTTATCAGCATTATCAACTCGGGCAACGACCCCGATTATGTGATGGTAGCCGTCAATATCGTTGTTCAGCTTGTGGTCGGAGCCTTGCTGGGCTACTTCCTGGGAAAATTTTCGGTAGTCATCATCAACCGTATCCGAATGGACAATACTTCCCTCTATCCGGTCTTGCTCCTGATTACCGGAATATTTATTTTTGCGGTGACCTATTATCTGAAAGGCAACGGATACCTGGCGGTTTACATCGCGGGGTTGGTCATCGGAAACGCTAAGTTTGCACACAAGCGCACGTCGATGAGTTTTATGGATGGATTTGCCTGGATGAGCCAGATCCTCCTGTTCCTGACGCTGGGATTGCTGGTCAATCCCAGTGAGTTGGTGCCCGTGTTGATTCCGGGCATTATCATTGCCTTTTTTATGATCTTTGTCGCGCGTCCCGTCACGGTTTACCTCTGCCTTATTCCTTTCAAAAGAATCTCGCTGCGCGATAAAGCCTACATCTCGTGGGTGGGATTGCGCGGAGCCGTCCCCATCATTTTTGCCATATTGCCGTTGGCGGCGGAAGTGCCCGGGGCAAGGACGGTGTTTAATGTCGTTTTTGTGATTACCATCGTTTCCTTGCTGTTTCAGGGTACTTCACTTCCCATAGTGGCCAAATGGCTCGGGTTGGCCGAAAAGCCGAGCAAGTACAAAAGCTTTGAGGATTTCGACGTTGAGTTTTCCGAAGAGATAAAATCGGCCATGACCGAAATTCTTATCTCGGAAGAGACGTTAAAGCATGGCCGGAATCTGATGGAAATGCCGCTGCCCGATAAGACCCTGGCCGTAATGGTGAAGCGGGGCGAACGGTTTTTCGTCCCTACCGGACAAACGGCTCTTATGGATGGTGACAAGCTGCTGGTTATTTCGGACGACGAGGAGGCGCTGAAAGAAACGTACAAGAACATCGGAATTTCCGACTTCACCTATCAGAAAAACGACTGATGGAAAAAATGAATTCACTGTTCATCGGGTTGCTTGTGGTGGTGGGTCTCGTTTTTTCCGCATCGTGCAACTCTTGCCAGTCGCGGAAGATCGCAGGTAAAGAAACACCGGCAACCGCATACGCAAAAGTATCCCCCGATTTCAATGCCGACAGCGCATACCGTTTTGTCGAAAAACAGGTCAGCTTCGGACCGCGGGTTCCGGGGACGGCAGTACATAAGGCCTGCGGCGACTACCTGTCGGAAAAACTGGCTGCCTTCGGTGCGGAGGTTTTTGAACAAAAAGCCCACGTAACGCATTATAACCGACAGAACATTCAGATCCGTAATATTGTCGGAAGTTTTCAACCCGAAAAAGAGAAACGTATTTTATTGTTTGCCCATTGGGACACTCGCCCGTTTGCCGACGAAGAACCGGATCCCGATACACAAGACAGGCCTATTCCCGGTGCGGACGATGGAGCAAGTGGTGTAGGGGTGCTTTTGGAGATTGCCCGCCAACTGCAGCTACAGCCTCCCGGAATAGGAGTTGACATCATCTTTTTCGATCTGGAAGACTGGGGACAGCCCGCATTCGATAAAAATTTTGTTTCGGGTGAATGGTGGTGCGTGGGGTCGAGGTATTGGTCGGAAAATCCACACAAAGCCGATTACAAGGCTTCGTACGGGATCTTGCTCGATATGGTGGGTGCGGCAAACGCTACATTCTTGCGCGAAGGATATTCGATGCAGCATGCGTCGAATGTCGTGTCGAAGATATGGAGCATCGCTTCCCGCATGGGATACGGGAAGTTCTTCGTGCAACGGAACGGCAGTTACATCACCGACGATCACGTGCCGGTAATTGAGAACCGGGGCATTCCGTGCGCGAACATCATCAATTTGAAGGATACCGATAACGGCTTTGCGCCGCACTGGCACACGCACAACGACGATATGCGCAACATCAGTAAGGAAACGCTCCGGGCCGCGGGACAAACGGTACTGGAAGTGGTTTACCGGGAATTAGACGAAAACAACATATGACGATCAACGAAACAGAACAAGAGATTATCGATGAATTCAGCATCTACGACGACTGGATGGATAAATACGCTTATATCATTGAGCAGGGAAATCGACTGGCGCAACTCGACGAGAAGTACAAGGTGCCCGAGAACATTATTCAAGGCTGTCAGAGTCGTGTTTGGCTGCAGACTGACTACCGGGACGGGAGATTGTATCTCCAGGCGGAAAGCGACGCTGTGATTGTGAAAGGCCTGTTAGCCTTGGTACTGCGTGTGTTTAATCGCCGTACTCCCGACGAAATCCTGGCTTCCGATCTCCGCTTTATGAAGGAAATCGGACTCACCGAACACCTTTCGCCTACCCGGTCGAACGGGTTGCTTTCCGTTATCAAACAAATCCGGTTTTATGCCATGGCCTATAAAGCAAAGAGCGATTCGGCAAAAACATGACTCAACCCTCAAAACCCAATATATGAAACAACTCTTATTCCTGTTATTATTTATGACGACTATGACCACCGCTTCAATGGCGGATGAAAATCCTTTTTTTAAGCCGTACGATACTCCATACGGCACGCCACCGTTCGATAAAATCAAGATTGAGCATTATGAGCCGGCCTTTGATGAAGCTATCCGGCAGCACAGGGTTGAGATTGAAACCATTGCAGCTAATCCGTTTGCTCCGACTTTTCGGAATACCATTGCCGCAATGGAATATTCGGGCGAAATGTTGAACCGCGTGAGCGGTGTTTTCTTCAATCTGCTGAGTGCCGAGAGCAACGATGAGATGATGATGATTTCGCAGCGGTTAAGCCCGAAATTATCGGAGCATTCCAACAACATCAACTTGAATGAGAAATTATTTGCCCGGGTGAAAACGGTTTACGATAACCGCCTGACTTCGGGCTTAGTCCCCGAACAGATCCGTTTGGTGGAGAAATACTACGAACAGTTCGAGAACAGCGGGGCAACACTTTCTGCAGAAGACAAGGAAACCTACCGGAAGCTGTCGATGGAGCTGAGCAAGACCACCCTCGATTTCGGACAAAACAACCTGAAAGAAACCAACCGGTTTGAAATGCTGCTCACCGATGAGGCCGATCTGGCCGGATTGCCGGGGAGCATTCTGGAGGCAGCTGTTGCCAAGGCAAAATCGAAGGGGAAAGAAGGATGGATGTTCGATCTGTCGGCTCCCAGCTACATCGGTTTTATGAAATACTCTACCCGCCGCGACCTGCGCGAGAAACTTTACATGGCTTACAACACCAAAAGCGTTATGGGTGGAGAGTTCGACAATAAAGAAAACATCCGTAAGATCGTAAACCTGCGCCTGCAGATTGCCCATTTGTTGGGATACGGGAATTATGCCGCCTACGCCTTGAAAAACAGGATGGCCAAGAACGAAGAGGGGGTTTACAACCTGCTCGACCAGCTGGCCCGGGCTTATGGAGAAACTGCCCGTCAGGAGGTGAAAGAGGTGGAAGCCCTTGCTGCGAAAATGGAAGGTAAACCGATCGAAATTCAGCCGTGGGACTGGAGTTACTATTCCGACAAACTGAAAGACGAGCGTTTTGACCTGAACGACGAGATGACTCGTCCCTACTTTGAACTCGAAAACGTGAAGAAGGGCGTCTTCGGACTGGCAACCGACCTGTACGGGCTGACCTTTGTGAAAAATAGCCAAACGCCTGTCTATCATCCCGAAGTGGAAGCGTTTGACGTGATGGATGTCAACGGCGATTTTCTTGCTGTCCTGTTTACCGACTTTCATCCGAGGGAGGGTAAACGTTCGGGCGCCTGGATGTCGTCGTTCAAGTCGCAATTCGTGAAGAACGGAGTGGACAGCCGTCCGCACATCACCATCGTGATGAACTTCACCCGCCCCACCGAAACAAAGCCCGCACTGCTCACTTTCGACGAAGTGGAGACATTCCTGCACGAGTTCGGACATGCCTTGCACGGCATGTTGGCGAAGTCTACCTACGAAACCTTGTCGGGAACAAGTGTCTATCGTGATTTTGTGGAACTTCCGTCGCAAATTATGGAAAACTGGTTAGTGGAAAAAGAATACCTCGATAAATTTGCATTCCATTACCAGACGGGTGAAAAAATGCCTGCGGAGTTGGTGCGGAAAATTGTCGATGCAGCCAATTACAATACCGGCTACTTGACCCTCCGTCAACTTTCGTTCGGATACCTGGATATGGCGTGGCACACATTAAAACAACCGTTCAACGGTGATGTCCGTGAATTTGAACAAAAAGCGATGCGCCCGGTGCAATTACTTCCGGTTGTGCCCGAAACAAGCATGTCGACAGCGTTTGGACATATATTCTCCGGAGGGTATGCTGCCGGATACTACAGCTATAAATGGGCGGAGGTGCTTGACGCGGATGCCTTTGCGGCCTTTAAGGAAAACGGGATCTTTGATAAGAAAACGGCTCAGTCGTTCCGGACAAATATCCTGGAAAGAGGAAACACCGAAGAGCCAATGACCCTGTACAAACGCTTTCGCGGGCACGAACCCACCGTCGACGCCCTGTTGGAAAGAAACGGAGTGAAACGGTAAAATCTGGCCTTCGGCGAAAGGGCGATCACCTAAGGTCAAATTTTTTTTTGCCGATTTGTTTTGCAGCAACAAATTTATTCCTATCTTTGTTGTTGCAAAAGTTTTTTATAGCAGAAACGGGTATTTGGTTATTTTCTTCCTTTTCAGGGGCAAATCAATTCTTTAACCTT
>JBGZJM010000057.1:0-12322 GCA_041848845.1 Petrimonas sp.
CCATCGAAGCAACGTGGTATAGTCGGCACGTTCGTGCCCGATTTCCCAATAAAGTTGCGGCAGGTTGTAATCGATCCATCCTTTTTCCACCCACAGCTTGATGTCGGCATAGAGGTCACCGTAGTTTTCCAACCCGTTGGTATCGCTTCCGGAACCGTCGGGAGTGTTTCGCTTGTTGCGGTAGATACCGAACGGGCTGATACCGAAACGGACCCACGGTTTGGTTCCCGCAATGGTATATTTGAGTTGCTGGATAAGCAGGTTCACGTTGTTCCTCCGCCAATCGGCCCGCTGTCCGGAAGAAAATCCCTGGGAAGCGGCATACGCATTAAAGCTGTCATCGTCAGGGAAGGAGGTTCCGGCAATGGGATAGGGATAAAAATAGTCGTCCATATGGACAGCATCCACATCATACCGGGAAACGATATCGCGAACCACCTCGCAAATAAAGCTCCGGTTCTCCGGCAGCCCGGGATCAAAAAAAAGTTGATTCCCGTATTGGACGAACCGTTCGGGATATTTCCAGTAGATATGGCCGGGAGCAAGCGGGTTATTGATATTTGTTTTTACCCGGTAGGGGTTTAACCAGGCATGCAGCTCCATTCCCCGTTTATGACACTCCTCCGTGAGGAAAGCCAGGGGATCAAAACCGGGATCATCGGGCGCTTTTCCTTGCGCTCCGGTCAAGAAACGGCTCCAGGGTTCGAGATCCGACGGATAGAAAGCATCCGCTTCGGGACGAACCTGGAAAATAAGCGCGTTGATACCGGCTTCGTCAAACTTCCGTACCATTTCGGACAAATAGTGTTTCATGGCTGCACTGTTCATCTGCTGATAACGGGATTGCCCGACGGTTTGCACCCATGCTCCCCGAAACTCGCGCTTGGGAGTAGCATCGACAGTGCGGGTCAACGACTGTTTCGAGGTTCCACAACTTAACATCAGGAGCGCTGTAAAAGCGATTAACGTGATTCGTAAATAGTTCATTACTTAAAAATTAGAGGGAACAAACAAAGAGTCGTCACTTTCCAGCAACCCTTCCACTACCCGCTGTTTAGGATAAATAACAATGCGGCTATGGTGGGGAAAACGCTCTTCGAGACGGGTAGGCAGATGATCCAGTATCGACATGTGTGAAAGGTACCCCTGGTGTGCCGATACGAAAATAATCATATCGCCTTCCCTGATGTGGTCGCCACAGGAAAGCGGATCGTGCCAATCGACAAACGGCTTGAAAGTGAAGGGAGCCCCGCCGTTTTTCTTGCCGGATATTACGGCTTGTGTATCGGGATGTCCGAGATGCAGAACAGGTACCGACAATTCCTGGGACAATTTCACCACTTTCTGCAGCCACAAGTCGAATCCGAGCTCTCTTTCCACCAGCGGCGGAGAAATCACCACAATGCGCTTGTGCGTAATCAATTCCTGTTCTATGTGGCATATAAACATGTTCTTGTCCACATTCTTGATGATCAAATCTACCTTATCCCCCAACAGCTTTTCCAGCACTCCCGTTTTTCCCGGCCAACCCAAAATCACGATATCGGTCATCAACTCACGTGCCGTCCGCACGATGCCGCTTGCCGCATTGTGATCGATGGTCGTAACAATGTCCACATCAATTTCGGCAGCCACGGCGTTTTGCACGAATTCCTTCAACTGTTTGCGAAAACTCACAATATTTTTTTCGGCTTCCTCATTATTGGGCACCACGCCCAGCAACGAAACCGAATTCACCGACCTCTTGTCTTTCATCAGCAAAGCAAGCTCCACGTGGTGTCCGATGTTTGACGGATTGGCAATGGGCACCAGAATCTTCTCCTGTGCAAAAGCGCCTAAATCGGATTCGGCAAGCGGAGCATTCTCCTGGCTGATGGCGAGCTCTTTGGCCGATTTCTGCGTTACAAGCGATGCAACAATACAGGTCAATAATATCAGGATAATCGTTCCGTTCAAAATATATTCATCCAGAATACCCGCATTATATCCCACAATAATAACGGCAATGGTAGCTGCAGCGTGAGAGCTGCTTAATCCGAAGATAATGTTCCGTTGTGTTACCGAGTACTTAAAGATAACCTGCGTAAAAAATGCGGCTACCCATTTCCCGAAAATGGCAGTTACGGTAAGCGCCAAGGCAATCATTACGGTTGTGAACCCATTGAAAACTACCGACATATCCACCAGCATTCCTACGGAAATCAAAAAGATAGGAATAAACAACGAGTTGCCAAAAAATTCGACCCGGTTCATCAACGCCGACGAATGCGGAATCAACCTGTTCAGAGCCAGTCCCGCTGCAAAAGCACCGATAATCGGCTCAATACCCCCGAGTTCCGCCAAAAAACCACAGAAGAACACCACAAACAACACAAAAATGTAATGCAGGTATTTCTCCCCTTCGGCTTTCTGGAAAAACCACTTGGCGACTCGCGGAATGAGCAGGAAAACGATAGCGGAAAAAACGATCAGCGATACCAGCAATTTCAGCAGGAAGACCAGGTTTAGCCCGCCTGCACTGCCGGATAAAATAAGTGCAAGAATAATCAAAACGGCGGTATCCGTCAGGATGGTACCTCCGACCGTAATGGCGACCGCCTGATTTTTAGCGACTCCCATTCTGCTCACGATAGGATAGGTGACCAATGTGTGCGTGGCAAACATGCTGGCCGTAAGGAAACTGGCGTTTATGTCGTACCCCAGCAGGTAGTGGCATACCGGGAATCCGATGGAAAGCGGAAGAATAAAGGTGAAGAAACCAAAGACAAGGCTTTTGTTTTTGTTGGCGACAAACTCGTTCAAATCGAGTTCCAACCCTACGATAAACATGATGTAAAGCAATCCGATTGTCGAGAACATCGACACACCCGGGTGATTGTTATCGATAAGATTCAGTCCGAACGGACCGATGACCACACCGGCGACAATAAGCCCGATAATGCTCGGCACATTGAAGCGTTTCAGCAAAATCGGAGCCAGCAAAACAATAGCCAGCAACACCGCAAAGATAAGAACGGGATTGGTAAACGGCAATGTAAATTCGTGCGTTATATCCGAAAAAAAATCGTTCATCGGTGGTGTTATTCTGATTCTTCCAACTTTCGTGATTTGCAAAAATACGGAAAATATTTCAATAAAGTCGTTACCTTACTATATAACAAATTTTCTACACGCATTCATTTATTTGATTTTGAAGTTTTAGCAAAGATTCGTCAAACTCCACCTTGTTTCTGACCATCGTGTAGAGTATTCTCCCCAACTTGTTTGCCGTGGCAATAATGGCGGGCAGGTATCCGCTTTTTGCCTGTGAAGCACTTCGCGCGAGGAGGATTTCAACAGCCCGTCCCTGTCTTCGGGTACGCATACCTGCATCCCTGTCGAGGACACGTCAATTCCGGCGGCATCGGGATTGACAATCGCCAACTTTAAACCCTTGCCCGTCTTAATTTTTTTTGCTTTCTCTGCCATAGTTTTTAACTTGTGAAGGATTAAAATGCCGCGTCAAACCCGGATGCCTAAACAATGGAAATCTTCTCTACAAGGTCTCTTGGGAACCGGGTATTTCATTACAGGCAATCCGGAACCGTACTTTGCATTGGAGTAGCATCCAGGATAAATAGTGGTTTACTTGCTTGATGGGGCGATTCGCAAGTTATCAATTATTTCTCATTTTGGAGAGAAAAGGGTAACTTTGCAGGTTGAATTCCAATTTATGAGCAGCGAGAAGCAAATAGAACTAAAAGGAGTACGCGTCAATAATCTCAAAAACATCGACGTAATTATTCCCCGCAATGCATTTACCGTCATCACGGGCCTCTCCGGTTCGGGGAAATCATCCCTGGCATTCGATACGCTTTATGCCGAGGGCCAGCGCCGCTATGTGGAAAGCCTCTCGGCTTACGCCCGCCAGTTTCTCGGCCGGATGAACAAACCCGAGTGCGATTTTATAAAAGGAATTCCGCCGGCCATAGCCATCGAGCAAAAAGTAAACACCCGGAATCCCCGTTCAACCGTAGGTACTTCTACCGAAATTTATGAATACCTGCGGCTACTCTTCGCCCGGATCGGCAAAACCATTTCTCCCGTCTCCGGCGTTGAAGTCAAAAAGCACACCGTCAGCGATGTCATTGCCAAAATGCTCCAATACCGCGAGGGCACACGTATGGCGGTGCTTTCGCCCATACAGCTTCGAAACGGAAGAACGTTGACCGAGCAATTGGACGTTTTGATGAAAGAGGGTTTTTCGCGCGTGGATGTGGGCGATACCTTTTACCGGATCGACGAACTGTTGACACAAAAGACAATACCGGATATTCAGGATGTTCTGTTGGTTATCGACCGGTTGTCCTGTTCGGGCGACAAGTCGGTCGTCAACCGGCTGTCGGATTCGGTGGAAACCGCTTTTATAGAAGGGAAAGGCGAGTGCATTGTCCGTTTCTGGACACCAGACGGTGCGGAAACGTTTACTTTTTCGAACCGTTTCGAAGCGGACGGGATCACGTTCGAAGAACCGTCGGATCTGATGTTCAACTTCAACAGCCCGGTAGGTGCCTGTCCCAAATGCGAGGGTTTCGGAAAAGTAATCGGGATTGACGAAAACCTGGTTATCCCCGACAAGAGCCTTTCGGTTCAGGAAGAGTGCGTGCAATGCTGGAAAGGCGAAAAAATGAGCGAATGGCGCAAGGAGTTCGTTTTCAACGCTTATAAAGTCGACTTTCCCATTCACCGGGCATACTACGAATTGAACGACACGGAGAAGGATATCCTATGGAACGGGCGTCATGATTTCGGCATTTACGGGATCAACGATTTTTTCCGGATGCTGGAAGAGAACCTTTATAAAATTCAGTACCGGGTGATGCTGGCGCGGTATCGCGGAAAAACCACCTGTCCGGTTTGCAAGGGTGCCCGGCTGAAAAAAGAGGCCGGATTCGTGAAGGTGGGCGGGAAAAATATAAGCGAACTGGTTCTTTTGCCCGTCACGGAATTAAAGTTGTTTTTTGACACACTTATACTCGATGAAACCGATGCCGCTATTGCCGAACGGTTGCTTACGGAAATCAACAACCGCATCCTGTTCCTGATCGAAGTGGGACTTGGGTACCTTACACTGAACCGGTTATCGAACACCCTCTCGGGAGGAGAAAGCCAGCGGATAAACCTGGCATCATCCCTGGGAAGCAGCCTGGTTGGGTCACTCTATATTCTGGATGAACCAAGCATCGGGTTGCACTCACGGGACACCCACCTGCTCATCAAAGTGTTACGCCAACTGCAGCAACTGGGCAATACCGTTGTAGTGGTGGAACACGACGAAGAGATTATCCGGGCAGCGGACTATATTATTGATATCGGCCCCGAAGCGGGGCGGGGCGGCGGAAGAATCATGTACCAGGGCAACGTATCGGAGTTGGTGAAAAATACCGGCAGCCATACGGTGAGGTACCTGACGGGGGAAGAAAAGATTGACGTTCCGAAACACCGCCGCAAATGGAACAACTTCATCGAAGTGAAGGGTGCACGGCAAAACAACCTGAAAAATATCGATGTGAAATTTCCGCTGAACGTCATGACCGTGGTAACGGGCGTGAGCGGATCGGGAAAATCATCGCTGGTAAACGATGTGTTAAGCAACGCCTTGCACAATTACTACAAGGGGAGCGCATTGGAGCAAACCGAATTTAACGCCATTTCCGGCGATTTAAAACTGGCCCGATCGGTGGAGTTTGTCGACCAGAACCCCATCGGCCGGTCCACACGTTCCAATCCGGTCACTTACATAAAGGCCTACGACGAAATCCGCAAGCTGTTTGCCGCCCAACCGCTTGCCAAACAGATGGGGTATACTCCGGCACATTTCTCGTTCAATGTGGAAGGCGGAAGGTGCGACGAGTGCAAGGGCGAGGGCAGTATTACGGTGGAGATGCAGTTTATGGCCGATATCCGGCTGGAATGCGAGTCGTGTCACGGCAAACGCTTTTCGCCGGAAATCCTGGAGGTCGAATACAAGGGATTAAACATCCACGATGTGCTGGAAATGACCATCAATCAGGCCATCGAGTTTTTCGGCGCGCAGAAAGGCGCAACGGAAAAGAAAATCGCCAAAAGGATGCAACCGCTGCAGGATGTAGGGCTTGGCTATATCAAACTCGGACAATCCTCCTCAACATTATCGGGCGGTGAAAACCAGCGGGTAAAATTAGCGTTTTACCTGGGCGAAGAGAAATCGGAACCCACCATTTTTATTTTTGATGAGCCGACCACAGGACTGCATTTTCACGATATCAAAACCCTGCTGAAAGCATTTAATGCCCTTATAGAGCGGGGACATACGGTCATTGTCATCGAGCACAACATGGAAGTGATCAAGTGCGCCGACCACATCATCGACATCGGCCCAGAGGGCGGAATGTCCGGCGGTTATATCGTAAGTGAAGGCGCTCCGGAAACAATTTCAACCTGCCAGGAATCGCATACGGGCAGGTTCTTACGGGAGAAGTTAACGTAGCAGACTTACAAATTCCTAACTACCCAATATACCATTATTCCCGATATCACAAATATAGCCGCCCATTTACCAAAAAGCCGTTTCTCCCATTTCGGGAAGCGGTGTTTCCCGTTAAAAAACGCCAGGTAAAATCCAAACAATAAATACGGAGACAAGAACAGGATAAGAGCATTCTGCAAAAAAGCGCTTTTAAAATCCAGGTGCAACATATCATGAATAGCGCGTTGAGAACCGCATCCGGGACATTCATATCCGGTAGCCAGAAGAAACGGACAACGGGGAAACACGGCCATTTCCTCGGGGTCGAAGAGATAAAACATAAAAGCAACTGCCACAAGCAAAAGGCTAATGGCAGCACCTGTAACTATTTTACCCGTCTTGGTCAATCCAAATTAAATCTCGTATCCAGATCCGCTGAACACTTCACTTATGCCGGCCATCGACACGCCAAAAGCGATAATGAGAATTATGGCGACAATCCACAGAACTACCCAGGCAATACCTATCCACAGGGCAATTTTTGTCCATTTTCCGGCCTGACCGGAAGCTTCCAGCGAGCCGGTATAGTCACCGCGGGCATAAAGAGATTCTACTTTTGAGGCATGTACAATCCCTATAATTCCGAGAAGACTGAATATACTGCTGCAGAGTAGAAACGGCAGTACGGTAGCCAAAATAGATTCGATTAGCCACGATTTGGGCATCGGTTCTTGTTGCCGGGAGGCTCCGTAATTCAACGGCTGGGCAGGCGGGGTCACGGGTTGCGCAGCCGATTGCGGCGGATAATAACCTGCATTATCAACAAAAAGGATATCCAATTCGGCAACGTCCGAAGCACGCATCCATTCACTCATCCCTTGTGTCCATACCAGCGTATCTTTTCTGATGTTTTCACTTTTCAACTCTTCGGGCGAAAATGTGCCTTTTTGTTTTCCTTCGCTGTCAATGTAAAAGTAACGGTTCATAATCGTAATGTTTTATTTGTAATCTTCAGGTGTAATGTGTATTGTTTTTAGTATGCTGCCGGCGGAATCGGTGTAGATGTAATCAATATCAACCTCGTTTGCCGTGAAAATTTTCAAATCAGGATTCAACCTGAACGCCTCCCGGATATTGGCTCTCGTTTGCTCTTCCACAGCCAGCATCATCGACAGAGGCTCAGCAGTATTCATCAACTGATACCGGTACTGAAAAACATTGTCTTCCGTTACGCCCGCCCCCAGAAAAAGGGTATGGTCATCGAGTCGGACCGGTACGGACTTGTTCAGGTTGTCTGCCATTTTTACCAGCTCCCGATGCAATCTTTTGTCGCCTGAACATTGTAGAAGCAGCAAGGGAAACCCAACTAGAAAGATGAGGTGAATTTTACTCCGCATAGCGAAAAATCTTGATACAAAATTAAAAAAGTTTGCGTAGGGTAAAAAATATTTTGTAATTATTTTGCAGAAGTTTATGAAATACCCCTAAAAAAGATTTTGGCAGGATATCTCGCGACATCCTGCCAAACATGTTAACCTTAAATCTAATACTATTATGAAAAAACCACGGTGCAAATGTAAAAAATAAATTAAAAGCCTCCAAATTTTTTCAATAAAAAATTAAAAAATATTTTTCGTTTACAAATTGTCATTTAAAATCAGATTGCAGGCAAACCCATTCCTGTAATCTTCCGGTATAAGTCAAGCGCATAAATATCGGTCATTCCTGATACGTAGTCGATGATTGACTGCACTTTAGAATATAGATCATCCGAATCCGGCTCATATTGGTCAGGGATTCTCCCCAACAACAGCTTTGAATACGTATGAGAAGGGTTCAGTATGGCTTCCGACAATTTTTCGAGCAAAAATCCGATAATTCTGTACCCGGCCAACTCAATATCCAGTACATCTTTTGACAAATAAATAGTGTTTACGGCAAAATCGGAACAACTTCTGTATGCTCTTTGTGTTTTCTCGGATATATTTTTTATTAACGAGCCTTCAAATTCTCCCGATAAAATCTCTTCTTCATGTTTTAAAAACGCTTCCGAGCATTCATTCACCAACAATCCAATGACGCTTGCGCGCAGATAGGCAATTTGTTCGTTAATATCGCTGACAAAATTCAAATTATTGATTCTGCGTTGTTGTTTCTCGCCTTCAAAGAAACTGAGAAAAAGCTCTTTGGCCTTTTCGGTAGAAATCAAATGCAATTTGTGTGCATCTTCAATATCCATGATCTGGTAGCAAATGTCATCCGCGGCTTCCACCAGATAAACCAACGGATGACGGGCATAGCAAACCGGATCCTCTCCGAGGCGGGGAATGCCAAGCGCATCGGCAATAATCCTGTAATCGTTCTCTTCCGAAGCAAAAAAACCAAACTTATTTTTTCCGCCGCTCAACTCCGACGAATAGGGATATTTAACAATGGATGCCAGGGTGGAATAAGTCAGTGCAAAACCTCCTTTGCGACGGCCTTTAAACTGATGCATCAGCAAACGAACGGCATTGGCATTTCCTTCAAAGCAAGTAAAATCGGTCCACCGTCCCCCTTCGGTTTCCATTTGCCGCTGCAACGCCTGTCCTTTTCCTTCGGAGAAAAAAGTAGAAATGGCTTTTTCGCCCGAGTGCCCAAACGGAGGGTTTCCCAGATCATGTGCCAGGCAAGCAGCGGAAACGATGGCTCCCGTCTCTTCGAAGTGAGCCGGCGAAGAGGGGTATTTCCGGCGGATTCCACGCCCGATGTTCTCTCCCAGCGAGCGTCCAACGCTCGACACTTCCAGGCTATGGGTCAGCCGGTTGTGAACAAACACGCTTCCGGGAAGGGGGAAAACCTGCGTTTTGTTTTGCAACCGCCGGAAAGGCGACGAGAAGATCAACCGGTCATAATCGCGCTGATATTCCGTTCTGTCGTGCCTGTTTTCGGCGCGATACTCTTCCATCCCGAATCGCCTCGAAGACAACAATCGTTCCCAATTCATCCTATAATCATACTTTTGCCACAAAGATAAGATAAAGTTTCTTAGTAACATGGTTAACTGCACGCCATCTCAAACAAAAAATAACCCCAAACATCATCATTTTCTCCGCAAATACCCTTAAATTTGTGCCTTAATTTCAGAAAGGTTTATCAATGACTGACATCATCAAGCACGAATGCGGTATTGCAATGATCCGCCTGTTAAAACCCCTCGATTATTATTACAAAAAATACGGAACGTGGCAGTACGGCCTGGACAAGCTCTACCTGCTGATGGAAAAACAACACAACCGCGGGCAGGAAGGTGCCGGACTGGGTGCCGTAAAACTGGAGGCCGCTCCCGGCAACGAATTTATTTTCAGGGAAAGAGCTCTGGGCTCAGGTGCTATCTCCGAGATTTTCGGGAAAGTACACGATGCTTTCAAGGATTTTACTCCACAGCAGCTTCAGGATATCGAATTCGTAAAACGTTCGGTTCCTTTTGCTTCCGAACTGTTTATCGGACATCTTCGTTACAGCACTACGGGAAAAAGCGGCTTGACGTATGTTCACCCGCTGCTGCGCCGGAACAATTGGGCTTCGCGCAGCCTGGCGCTCGCCGGGAACTTCAACATGACCAACGTGGACGAAATGTTCGAACAGCTGATTTCGGAAGGACAACATCCGCGCGATTATGCCGACACCTTTGTGATGCTGGAATCGCTCGGGCATTACCTCGACAGGGAAGTGCAGTATCAATACGACAAAATAGAAAAATCGAGGTTGAACGGCCAGGAGGTTAGCCGCCTTATCGAAGAAAAACTGGACATTCCGTTTCTTCTGAAGCGTGCCAGCAAATTGTGGGACGGCGGATATGCGCTTTGTGGACTTATCGGCTGCGGCGACACGTTTACCCTTCGCGATCCGTGGGGAATTCGTTCGGCTTTTTACTATTCTGACGATGAAGTGGCGGTGGTGGCATCGGAACGCCCGGTCATCCAGACGGCGTTTAACCTCAAAAAAGACGACGTCCGCGAATTACAACCCGGCGAGGCCTTTATCGTGAAACGAAACGGAACGATCACAACCCAACAGATTCTGGAACCAAAAGAAAAAATAACGCCCTGTTCGTTTGAACGGATCTATTTTTCACGGGGCTCGGATTATGATATTTACCGCGAGAGGAAGAAATTGGGCGAACTTCTTGTTCCCGAAATTGTTAAGACAATAGGCAATGATTTCGAAAACACGGTTTTTTCGTTCATCCCCAACACGGCCGAAGTGGCATATTTCGGGATGCTGGAAGGGTTGGAAAAACATTTCAACCACAACAAGGCGGTTGAGTTGCTCGAGAAGCGTGACCAATTGACTCCCGGTGAAGTAGAAACAATCCTGGCCAGAAGAGTACGCTCGGAAAAAGTCGCGATAAAGGACATAAAGCTGCGTACATTCATTGCACAAGGAAAATCCAGAAATGACCTGGCGGCCCATGTTTACGACGTCACGTACGGATCACTGAAGCGCGGAGAGGACACGTTGGTTATTATTGACGATAGCATCGTGCGTGGAACAACACTGAAACAAAGTATTATCAAGATTCTGGACAGGCTGGACCCGAAGAAGATCGTTATTGTTTCGTCATCCCCGCAAATCCGTTATCCCGATTGCTACGGTATCGACATGTCGCGCATGAGCGAATTCATTGCTTTCAAAGCGGCAATCGCGCTGCTCAAAGAGCGGGGGATGCAAAACGTAATTGATGAAGCGTATGAAAAAAGCGTGGCGCAAAGCCGCAAGCGGAAAGAAGAAATCGTGAATTACGTAAAAGAGATTTATGCCCCTTTTTCGGATGAAGAAATTTCGGATAAGATTGCCGAAATGCTTACCGACAAGGACATAAAGGCTGAAGTAAAGATCGTGTTTCAAACCATCGACGACTTGCACAAAGCGTGTCCCCACAACGCGGGCGACTGGTATTTTTCAGGCGATTATCCCACTCCGGGCGGGAACAGACTGGTCAATAACGCTTTTATCAATTATATAGAAGGACAGGAGAACAAAGTGTATCAATATTCGTTGAACTTTACAAACGGCGTTAAATGATAGAACGTATCCTCATTCTCGAGAACGTAGACCCGGTTGTGTTTTTTGGGATAAACAACAGCAACGTCCAGTTACTGAAGACGTTGTTCCCGAAGCTTCGCATCGTGGCCCGCGGCAACGTGATCAAAGTGATTGGCGACGAGGAGGAACTGGTTACCTTCGAAGAGAAGGTTCGCGAGTTGGAGAAGTTCAGCATTGAGATGAATGTGCTGAAAGAAGAAGACATCCTGGATATCGTGAAAGGGAAAGCGCCCGCGGTGGTGAACCTGGATAACCTGATCATTCACGGGCTCAACGGAAAACCGATCTTGGCGCGTACGGCAAACCAAAAAAAACTGGTGGAGGCATTCGACGATAACGACCTGGTCTTCGCCATCGGCCCTGCGGGGTCGGGGAAAACATACACCGCTATCGCACTGGCTGTAAGGGCATTAAAAGCCAAACAAGTCAGAAAGATAATCCTCAGCCGACCGGCCGTTGAAGCCGGTGAAAAGTTGGGTTTCCTCCCGGGTGACATGAAAGAGAAAATCGATCCCTATCTTCAACCCCTTTATGATGCGCTGGAAGACATGCTTCCTCCATTGAAGCTCAAAGAATACATCGAAAACAAAATCATTCAGATCGCACCACTTGCCTTTATGCGTGGACGCACGCTGAATGACGCGGTCATTATTCTTGACGAAGCGCAGAACACCACCAAGCCGCAAATAAAGATGTTCCTTACCCGGCTGGGACTGAACGGAAAAATGATTGTTACGGGAGACATTA
>JBGZJM010000058.1:0-3519 GCA_041848845.1 Petrimonas sp.
GAGGGCATCTCTGACAAAAAAGTCTCTCATTTCACGTCTTCACTTTCCCGGACAATGGTTTCCAACTCTTGATAAGAAGGTTTGCAAAACATATAAACAATGAAAGAGATCACGGCAAGCCAAATAAAATTTTTGCTTTGCGACAGGGCATACAGAAAAATATTTCCCGCCGTCACCGCGTTAACCATATACATTCTCAACAACCAGGCTTTTTGGTAGTGTTTCACCGTTTTATCCCGGCCGGCTCCCCTTGGAATTTTCTTTACTTTTTCGGCAAACAACTTAAGTGCGACGGGGATCGCAGTCAATGTCAAGACGATGGCATACATTTCTACCGTCAGTCCAACCGATTGCGGCCGCGATATAAAACCGCCCGGATTAAAGAAAACCAACAAAAACAAAACCGCCACAACCATTATGCCGGTATAATAATGTCCGTTTAATCCTTTAATGGTCTTTGTCATTTTAATTTATACGATTCGTCGAAAGGTGTCCTGTTTAAAATAGACCTGCCCAGCGTTATCTCATCGGCATACTCAATCTCGTCACCGACCGCTACACCTCGCGCGATAATGCTCACTTTCACATCGTAGGGGTGGAGTTTCCTGAAAATATAGAAGTTGGTGGTGTCTCCCTCCATGGTGGCACTTAGCGCTAAAATCACCTCTTTCACCCCGCCCTGCTTGACACGTTCTTCCAAACCGGCAATTTGCAGGTCAGACGGGCCGATTCCATCGATGGGCGAGATAATTCCTCCCAACACGTGATACAGTCCTTTGAACTGAGCAGTATTCTCAATAGCCATCACCTCGCGAATGTTCTCCACTACGCAAAGGATCGAAGCATCTCTCGATTTGTCGGAGCAGATGCCGCAGACTTCACTGTCGGAAATATTGTGACAGCTACGGCAGTACTTTACCTCCTGTTTCAATGTAACCAGGGCCTGCGCAAATCCCTCAACCTGTGAATCTTCTTGCCTGAGTAAATGTAAAACAAGCCTTAACGCCGTCTTTCTGCCGATACCGGGCAATTTAGCAAATTCGTTGACTGCATTTTCTAATAAAACCGAGGGATATTGCGAGTTCATTAATTCTAATAAGCTAATTCAAACCACAAATATACGAACATTTTCGTTAAGCTAAATGAGTAAAGCCAAACTTGTTTGCGCTTTACCACAGCCGAAAAATATTTTCGCCTTTTCGCATTGAAACTTGCAAATAAACTTCTATCTTTGTTCTGAATTTTAAAACCACATAACCTTTAAATACAAAACATTAAAAAAATTATTTTTATGAAAATTTACAATTTTAGCGCCGGCCCATCTATTTTACCGCAGTCGACCATTGAGAACACGGCAGAAGCTGTGAAAAATTTCAATGGAATCGGCTTGTCCATCCTCGAAATCAGCCACCGGTCCAAAGATTTTCAGGCAGTTATTGACGAGGCTGTGGCTCTTTTCAAGGAACTGTTGGACATTCCCGAAGGATACTCGGTGCTGTTCCTCGGTGGAGGTGCAAGCATGCAGTTCTGTATGGTTCCCTACAACCTGCTGGAGAAAAAGGCAGCCTACCTGAATACGGGAACATGGGCCAGTAAAGCGCTTAAGGAGGCTAAACTGTTTGGAGAAGTGGTGGAGGTTGCTTCTTCCAAGGAAGCGCTTTTTAACTACATTCCGAAAGGGTATACCGTTCCTTCGGATGTTGATTATTTTCACATTACCACCAACAACACCATCTACGGGACCGAGATACGAAAAGACCTTGACAGTCCCGTGCCGCTGATCGCCGATATGTCTTCCGATATCTTCTCCCGTCCGCTCGATGTATCCAAGTACGGTTTAATTTACGGCGGCGCACAAAAGAACCTGGCACCGGCCGGTGTCACCTTTGTTATTGTAAAGGAAGAACTCTTGGGAAAAGTCACCCGTCCGATTCCAACCATGCTGGACTATCGCACACACATCAAAGAAGGCTCCATGTTCAATACTCCCCCCGTATTGCCTATTTATTCGGCCATGGAAACCCTTCGTTGGCTGAAAGGCCTGGGCGGCTTGGCAGCAATGGAAAAGATCAATATCGAAAAAGCCGCCCTGTTGTACGATGCCATTGACAGCAGCAGAATATTCACCGGAACGGCAAAAGAAGAAGACCGTTCCATCATGAACGTATGCTTCGTGATGAAAGACGAATACAAGGAACTTGAATCCGAGTTTCAGAAATTTGCTACGGAAAGAGGCATGTCGGGAATCAAGGGACACCGCTCAATCGGAGGGTTCCGCGCGTCAATCTACAACGCAATGCCGAGATCGGGCGTACAAGCCCTGGTTGACTGCATGAAAGAATTCGAAAGGAACCATTAAACATTAGGCATAGGGCATTGAGCAAAGGACTTTGGGCGTTGGACAAACACACTCAATTCCCAACGTCCTTGGCTCAACACTATCACACACCTACAATTCTAAACCACACAACTATTATCACTATTATGAAATTTCTAATTGCAACCGAAAAACCCTTTGCGCCAGCTGCAGTTAAACAAATCAGGGAAATCATTGAAAATGCAGGCCATGAAACTGTTTTGCTGGAAAAATACACCGATAAAAACGAACTTCTACAGGCTGTATCAACTGCCGATGCGATGATTGTCCGCAGCGACATTGTCGATAAAGAGGTGCTGGATGCAGCCGAAAACCTGAGAATTGTTGTTCGCGCCGGAGCCGGATACGACAACATAGACCTCGAGGCAGCCTCCAAAGCCAACGTGTGCGTGATGAACACCCCCGGACAAAATGCCAATGCCGTGGCCGAACTCGTTTTCGGCATGCTGATATACGGCATGAGAAATTTCTACAACGGAACATCCGGCAACGAACTGAAAGGGAAAAAAATAGGAATACACGCCTACGGCAACGTCGGAAAAAACGTGGCACGACTGGCCAAAGGTTTCGGCATGGGGATTCTGGCCTACGACACCTACAGCCGCGCCGAAATCATCAACACCGACGGCATAGACCCCACCATTTCGGTAAAAACGCTCTATCAGTATTCCGACATCGTGTCCGTGCACATACCCCTGACGGACGAAACCCGAAAACTCATCGGAAAAGAACTGCTCGAAATGATGCCCGAAGGCGCCATACTCGTCAACACCGCCCGAAAAGAGGTTATCAACGAACCCGAACTGCTCCAATACATGCTGGAACACCCCAAATTCAAATACCTCACCGACATTAAACCCGATATGCACGACCAATTTGTGGCTCAAGTGGGCGATAGATATTTCTCCACACCCAAAAAAATGGGAGCCCAAACCGCCGAAGCCAACGTCAATGCCGGCATCGCAGCCGCGCATCAGATTGTGGACTATCTGAAAAACGGCAACCAAAAGTACCGGGTGAACGACTGAGTGGCTAAACTTACCCCGACAACAAACACACAAAAAAGGCCGAAAAGCGGAGCATAGGAAACGATTGCTCACTTTTCGGCCGCTTTGTTCGCAATAAGCGTAGCCGCAACATTA
>JBGZJM010000059.1:0-11072 GCA_041848845.1 Petrimonas sp.
AATGCGTTGCAATCCACTCCCGATTGCCGCAACAGGTGAGCGATCATGCTCGACACCGTCGTCTTTCCGTGTGTTCCTGCCACACACACCGCGTCGCTCGCTTTGGTAACCTCACCGAGGAGTTGTGCACGTTTCATTATCGCAAAACCGTTTTGCCGGAAAAACTGCAATTCGCTGTGCGAAGCCGGTACGGCAGGAGTATAAACAACCAGCGCCTTTTCTTTATCGAGAAATTCAGCGGGCACGAGCCGGACATAGTCTTCGTAATGGACTTTCGCCCCTTCGGCAACCAACGCTTGGGTAAGCGGAGTTTCCATCCGGTCGTATCCGGCAACCGATTTTCCCTGCAGCATAAAATACCGGGCAAGGTTGCTCATGCCGATTCCGCCGATACCGATAAAATAAATTAATTCATAATTCATAATGCATCATTAATTGTCAATGGGCAGGAGCTTTTGGATTTCATCCACGATACGCCGGGCCGAACCCCGTTGCGCCAATTTCAAAATATTCCGGCTCAACGCCTCCAATTTACGCTCATCCTTCACCAGAGTCAAAGCCGTATCGAACAAATGCGCCTTTGCTTCGGCGTCGGTTACCATCACGGCTGCGTCTCTTTTCACCAGCGCCAGGGCGTTCTGTGTCTGGTGATCCTCCGCAACGTTGGGCGAGGGGACAAGGATAACCGGCTTTCCCAACAGGGAAAATTCCGAGATGGAACCGGCTCCGGCACGTGAAATCACAAGGTCGGCGACGGAGTAGGCATAGTCCATGCGGGAGAGGAAATCGAACAAAAACACATTTCCGGGAATGCTTCCTCGCGCCTGTAAATCGGACATCTTTTTGAAATAGTATTTCCCACATTGCCAGATAACCTGAACACCGGATTCCTGTATACCGGAGAACGATTCGATGATGCTTTCGTTAAGCGTGCGCGCACCCAGACTGCCGCCCACCAGAAGTATTGTTTTCCTCTCGGGGTTCAAGCCGAAGTATGCATAGCCTTTCCGCCTGTTTTCCTCGGAAACGACTAAATCCTGACGCGTAGGGTTGCCGGTGAGCACAATTTTTTCTTTCGGAAAGAACCGTTCCATTCCTTCGTACGCCACACAGATCTTGGCCGCTTTTTGCGCCAGCATCTTATTGGTTACTCCGGCATACGAATTCTGTTCCTGCAAAACTGTCGGAACACCTTTTGCGGCAGCCGCGCGAAGGGTGGGCCCGCTGGCATAGCCGCCTACTCCCACAGCAATATCGGGTTTGAACGAGGCTACAATGCTTTTTGCCTTTCGCAGGCTTTTTAATAATTTCACGGCCACCGAAACATTTTTCAGCAGATTTTTCCGGTCGAAACCGGCTACGGGAAGCCCGATGATGGTGTAGCCTGCAGCCGGAACACGTTCCATCTCCATCCGGTTTTCGGCACCGACAAAAAGGATTTCGGCATCGTTCCACCGTTCCTTTATAGCGTTAGCGATGGAGATGGCGGGAAAGATATGTCCGCCGGTACCACCGCCGCTGATGATTACCCGTGGGGGCCGTAATGTTGACATCATACCTGAATAATTTCAAATTCCACTTTTTCTTCCAATTTATCGATGGCATCCTCAACCTTTTTTTTATCCGATTGGTCTGTTTCATCGATGGTCACCTCTCCTTTCTTCTTTCCGATCCCAAACCTGTCTGCACTTAAAATCAACCCGAAGTAAGCGCAAGTGATGAGCAGTGACGTCCCTCCCCGGCTGATGAGCGGCAACGGCTGGCCGGTTACCGGGATCAAATTCACAGCCACCGCCATATTGATAAACGCCTGCATCGACAACATGAGTGCTGAGCCCAGAACAAGATATTTCGGAAAAAGTTTCTGGGTTTTCCGGGCAATCATTCCCGCCCGGATCAGGATGATGATGTAGAGCAGCAGCACAAAAATTCCACCGGCAATACCCATCTCCTCGATGATTATCGCATAGATAAAATCGGAATAGGCTTGGGGAAGAAAATCACGCTCGGTACTGTTGCCCGGGAACTTACCCAAAACGCCTCCGTTGGCAATGGCTATTTTAGCATGTGCCACCTGATAGTTCTCGTCGGTAATGGTATAGTATGTCTCTTCCGATTCTTCCTTGTGGCTGCCAAACTCCGCAATCCGGTTCTGCCAGGTACCTACGCGGCTTAACGCGCCGGAATCGGTCCAACCGGCGGGAATCACTTTCAGCAACACAACGAAGAGCAGGAGAAAGGCGATTCCTGCTCCGGCCACCTTCAGCAATCTTGCCAGCTTCACATTTCCGATAAACATCAGCAAAAAGCAAACCACGAAGAGCAGCGCTGCCGTCGACAAATTATCCATCGCGATAATGCCGCAAACAACAACCATCAGCCCGATCATCCACTTGAAGAGCAAGCCGTCGTTCATGCCGTTTTGTTTGCTGAGCAGGAACGCTATCGTGCCCATAAGCGATATTTTGGCTATTTCCGACGGTTGAATGGTAAAACCAAAGATGGATATCCACCGTTCGGCACCGTTTACCGTCGTTCCGATAACCGGAGTGAGCAGGAGTAAGACGATTGAAGCGATAAGCACAAAAATCAGGGAAGAGAAATACCGGTAGGGGATGTTGTGAATCAAAACGATGACCCCCACTCCTCCGATCAAAAACATGGTGTGGCGCAGGATGGGGCCCCATTGATTTTGCTGTTTGTAAACAATGGTGCTGGTAGCGCTGAAAATCTCCACCAGTGAAATCACACACAAGATAACAAACACCAGCCAGATGACCTTATCACCTTTGAAAATTTTCACTCCGAATTTCTCCAACGTGGATTTCGAGTTTTCCAGATCTTCCTGAAAATTTGTCGGATTAATGGTATTCTTTATTTTATCAAGCATAATTCACAAAGAATTAAGAATTAAGAATTAAGAATTAAGAATTAGCCTTTAGCAACTTTGAACCTCACAGCCTTCTTACGCAATCCTTGAATTGATTACCGCGGTCCTCGTAATTCCGGAACAGGTCGAAGCTGGCACAACAGGGCGACAGCAATACGGTATCTCCTTTCTCTGCCATCCGGTAAGCGGCGTCAACGGCATCTTTCATGGAACTTACCTCCTCTATGTCGGGGACGATCCCGTCGAAGAAAGCATGCAGCTTGCGGTTATCCTTTCCCAGAAATATCAATCCCCTGGCCTTTTGCCGTACCAGTTCTTCAATCTCGGAGTAATCGTTTCCCTTATCGGTTCCGCCAAGGATCAGCACAACTTTCGTGCGCATACTCTGAAGCGCGTACCAGCACGAGTTCACGTTGGTAGCCTTGGAATCGTTTATGTATTGCACACCCCGCACCGACGCCACTTTTTCCAACCGGTGCGGAACACCTTTAAAGTCAGAAAGAGCCAGGCGCAAATTATCGTCCGAGATATCGAGCAATTTAGCCACAATGCCCGACGCCATGGAGTTGTATAAATTATGCATTCCCTGCAACGCCAATAGTTCCAACTCCATATCAAAAACAGTTCCCTTGGTTTGTATGTACATTTTATTGCCCTCCGAATAAGCCGCAGCCCGGTGATTTTTTTTTTCAGTAAAAGAATATAAATCCGATGCGGGTTTAAGTTTTTCGATTTCTTTCGTCACCACCGGATCGTCCATCCAGTAAATAAAAGAATCTCCCATTTTATGGTTGCGTATGATCCGCATTTTTGCATCCACGTAATTTTGCATATCGTGATCGTACCTGTCCAAGTGGTCGGGGGTTATGTTCATCAATACGGCGATATCCGCTTTGAAATCATACACGCCTTCCAGCTGGAAACTGCTTAGTTCCAGCACAAAGTAGTCGAAATTCTCTTCCGCCACCTGCCTGGCAAAGCTTTTGCCTATGTTTCCTCCCAGCCCCACGTTCAGTCCCGCCGATTTCAGAATGTGATAAATCAGGCTTGCCGTCGTGGTTTTACCGTTGCTTCCGGTGATACAGATCATTCTGGCGCGGGTATACCTTCCGGCAAACTCAATTTCGGATATCACCCGTATCCCTTTCGAGATAATTTTCCGCATCAGGGGTACGGTATCGGGAATGCCCGGACTCTTCACCACCTCATTAGCGGAGAGAATCCTCTCCTCCGAGTGTCCGCCTTCCTCGAAATCAATTCCGTAGTCGACAAGCGTTTTCCGGTGTTCCTCTTTCAGCATTCCGGAATCGGACAGGAAAACCGGGATTCCTTTCGCTTTCGCAAGAATGGCAGAACCCACACCCGATTCGCCACCACCCAATATTATTAATTCATAATGCATAATATATGATTTTCTACCTCATCTTCAACGTTGCCACGGCTATTACCGCCAGAATCATTCCTATAAGCCAGAATCGCGAAACGATCTTGGGTTCGGTGATCGGGATCAGCGGTTTCTGAATCAGGGCATCGATCCCGGCGTTTCCGGCTTTCTGAAAATGGTGATGCAGGGGCGACATTTTAAACACCCGTTTCCCGACACTCGATCTTTTCTTGGTATATTTAAAATAGGTGACCTGCAGGATAACGGAGAGGGCTTCCACAAAAAATACCCCGCACAAGATCGGAAGCAGCATCTCCTTGTGGATAAGCACGGCAAAAACCCCGATAAGCCCGCCTAACGTCAGGCTACCCGTATCGCCCATAAACACCTGGGCGGGATAGGCGTTGTACCAGAGAAAACCGACGGTGGCCCCCACAAATGCAGCGGCAAAAACCATCAGTTCATCCCCTCCCGGAATATACATGATGTTCAGGTACGAAGCAAAGTCGACACGGCCCGACACGTATGCCAGCACTCCCAGCGCCACACCGATGACCGCTGACGATCCGGAGGCAAGGCCATCCAGCCCGTCCGTCAGGTTCGCGCTGTTTGAAACTGCCGTAACAATCAGAATGACGGAAAGCACAAAAACAACCCAGACCGCCTCATCGGCAAAATCACCCATCCACGAAACAAGCCAGCGATAATCGAAATTATTGTTTTTCACAAAAGGGATGGTCGTTTTTGTGGTCTTTATATCCTGTCCCTGATACTGTACCTGTTCAATGACATTGTTTACCCGTATTTCCGTATTCTCCCGCGAAACGATATCGGGGCTCCAGTACATCATCAAGCCCACAATCAAGCCCAAACCGACCTGCGCCACAACTTTGATTTTCCCTTTCAGCCCTTCCTTGTCTTTTTTAAATACTTTGGTATAATCGTCGGCAAAGCCTAAAGCACCCAGCCAGACTGTGCTTATGATCATGATAAGGATATAGATATTCTCCAGTTTTCCCATCAGCAATATCGCCACCAGGATGGAGAGGATAATGATGACACCGCCCATGGTCGGCGTTCCCCGTTTGCTGTATTGCCCTTCCAGATCAAGGTTGCGAATGGTTTCCCCTATCTGCTTCTTTTGCAGTTTACGAATGATCCTGGCACCGACAATTACAGAAAAAAGCAACGAAATAAGGGCGGCAAGCGCTGCCCGGAACGTAACAAACTGGAACATTCCCGCTCCGGGGAAATCGAGTTTGTCCAAATATTGAAAAAGATAGTACAGCATATTTAGTTATGAGTTATGGTGACGTGTGGAATATTTTTTCCAACTCTTCCTTATCGTCGAAATGATATTTCACCCCTTTAATTTCCTGATAATCTTCGTGTCCTTTTCCGGCAACAAGAACAACATCACCCGGCTTGGCCAGCGCACAAGCGGTTTTTATCGCTTCACGACGATCCACGATCGAAAGGGCACTGCAGCGTTGCTCATCGTTCAAACCGGCTACCATATCGTCAATGATATCCTGCGGCTCTTCGAACCGAGGATTATCGGAGGTCAGGATTACCCGGCTGCTTAATTCCACCGCTTCACGCGCCATTAACGGACGCTTGGTTCTGTCCCGGTTTCCGCCGCATCCTACTACCGTTATTATATGGCCTTTCCGATCCAGCACTTCGTGAATGGCATTGAGAACATTCGTCAAAGCGTCGGGGGTATGGGCATAGTCGACAATGGCGGTAAAGTTCCCGGGCGACCGCAATGTCTGGAAACGTCCGGCCACAGGTTTCAAAACGGTCAATATCCTGAGCACCTCCTCCGGTTGTTGCCCCAGCAAGACGGACGCGCCATAAACCGCCAGCAGGTTATACACGTTAAAAACACCCACAAACTGTACAATCAGTTGTTTCCCGTTAATTTCTATTTCCGTCCCGTCGAAATGTTTCTCGAAAATCCGTGCTTTAAAATCCGCCAATCCTTTTACGGAATAAGCATATTGTCTGGCTTTTGTATTTTGGAGCATCACCCCTCCGTTTTTATCGTCGGAGTTGGTAAGGGCAAAAGCGGTTTCGGGCAGAGAGTCGAAAAAAGTTTTTTTCACGTTCCTGTACTCCAGCATGTTCTTGTGATAGTCCAGATGGTCCTGCGTAAGGTTCGTGAAAATTCCTCCTTCGAAATGCAGTCCGTAGACCCGTTTTTGATGGATGGCATGGGAACTCGCTTCCATAAAGGCATATTCGCAGCCGGCATCAACCATCTTCCGCAAAAACGAGTTCAGGGTGATGGGATCGAGTGTGGTATGCGTGGTGGGGTAACTCTCATCGTTTACACAGTTGGTTACGGTTGAGAGCAAGCCTGCTCCATACCCCAATGTCCGAAACATCCGGTACAGCAATGTGGCGACGGTTGTCTTTCCGTTCGTCCCGGTTACGCCGACCAGTTTCAGCTGCTCCGACGGGTTTCCGTACCAGACGGAAGCGATTTGCGCCAAAGCGACGGCCGAATTTTCGACCTGAACATAGGTAACTCTCGAAAAATACTCTTCAAACATCGGCTTGTCGTATACCACTACCCGTACATCCTGCTCTATCGCCTTGGCGATATAATCGTGTCCATCGGTATTGATTCCTTCCACTGCGATAAAAAGGGAACCTTTCCGCACCTGGCGGGAATCGGAGGTGATGCTTTCGACCTCCACGTCTTCTTCCCCGTGGATGGCCACGATTTTACACCTTTCCGTAAGTTGACTCAGTCTCATATTCCTATCTGTTTTTTACCGCAACGTTATGCTAATGGTTGTACCTCTAACCAGTTTGCTCTCCGGAGCAAACGACTGCGAAACCACTTTCCCCGAACCGGTCAGGTTGACCCTCAAGCCTGATTTTTCGAGCAGATAAACCGCATCTTTTGCGCCCATACCCAACACATTGGGCACCGAATTCCTATTTATCGCCAATGCCTGCGGACGATAAGCAACGCTGTCGTATCTTACTTTCACCCAGTCGGAAGCGGAATCCGAAACGGAAGATTTGAAATTCAGCATCGACAGTACCGCCTGGCTGTTTCCCCAGCTTCCGTTTTTAATAACGGGCATTTTCTGCAGGGTAGAATCTATCCGTGCTTGTTCAGGGGTAAGCTGGGTTCGCTTAACGTACGTCTGTTCCGCGATATTCTTGAAAACCATACCGGCTTGCCCTCCGCCCGAGGGAACTCCTCTGGGTTTTCTGATTCCGACGAAGCAGGTATAGGCCGGGTCATCCGCGGGGAAGTATCCGCAGAACGAAACGTAATAATCGCTGTATCCGCCGCCACTGGCTATTTGTGCTGTTCCCGTTTTTCCGGCAATGGGAAAATAGTCCGATTTCACGACTTTCGCCGTCCCGTTCTCGATCACCCCTACCAGCATATCCCTGATCTGGGTTAAGGTGCTGTCCTTACACATCTTTTCGTTCACCACTTCCGCCTTGTACTCTTCCACCACTTTTCCGTCTTTCAACAATGTTTTGGCGATAAACGGCTTGATCATTTTTCCACCGTTGGCAATACCGTTGTAGAACATCAACATATAGATGGGCGGGACTTTGGATTCATAGCCGAAAGACATCCACGGCAGCGTGGTCTTGGACCAGTAATTCACCTTATCATCGGGAAAACGGATGGAGGAGGTTCCTTCAATTCCGTTCAAAGGGACATCCCAGGCGAGTTTTTTTCGCAAACCGATCCTGTCGATCCCTTTTACAAATTTTGCCGGATCATCGCCGTATGCCTTGAGCACAATCTTACTCATCACCACGTTCGAAGAGACTTCTATCCCTTCCTTTACCGTAAGGTATCCCCGGTCGCGGCCCTGCCGCCAATAGTGGTCGCGCACCCACTTTCCGTTGTACTGATACAATCCGTTGCCCACGTGAAAGGAGTCGGCGGGAGCTATCAGCCCGTCATCGAGAGCCACCATGACCGTTACGGTCTTGAAGGTAGATCCCGGTTCGTTCATGTAGGAAAAAGCATTGGGGTTTCCCTCGGCGTAGTTTCCGTTACTCATCCGGTCCAGGTTGGCAATGCCTTTGATTTCACCCGTTTTGGTTTCCATAATAATTGCCGTCCCCGATTCGGCCGCCGTCTCTTCAAGCTTTGCCCGGAGAGCACGCTCCGTCACATCCTGAATGTCGGCATCGAGCGTGGTTATTATATCGTATCCATCCTTGGCGGCAATCTCCTCTATATCGGTCCAGCGACCCTGTATTTTTTGTCGGCTTTTTACACCCTCAACCCCCCTCAACAGGGAGTCGTATTTCAGTTCCAGTCCGCTTGCCCCCCCTTTCTCAAGGTCTTTGTATACGTTTCCCACCGTCCTGTTGGCAAGGTTCCCGAAAGGACGCTTCCGCGCATTTTTTTCTTCGGCAATCAGTCCGCTGCGATTGGAACGCTGATTGAGAAAGGGATAAGTACGGATCTCCTTCAAGTCAACATAGGAGATATCGGGGCGAAGAATACGCACATAGCGCGATCTCAGCGTCACTTTCTTCTCGCCGCCTTTTGCGGTATTTTCCTGCAGTTGCCGCTCTTCCTTTTCGCGAAGTTTCCATCCGTTCAGGATAATATTTTTGTATTGTGATGCCGTTCGGTCGGGAAACTTTTTGGCGAGAGCTACCGAAAGATCACCGACATACTTCATCAGCGTATCCTTTTTCATCCCTTCTGCCCAGAAATCCATGTACACGCTGTATAGCGGCTCACTGGTAGCCAGGAGCTTTCCGTCGTAAGTATAGATATTCCCCCGCTTGGGCAATATGACGCGGTCTTTGATGATGGTTTCCCTTTCCCCCACTTCCCGCCATTTCTTTCCTTCCGCCGTGAAAACGATCTTTCCCGCAGAGAGAATGATCAGTATTCCAACTCCCAGAAGGAGGAAGACAATTAAGCCGTAGCGATTTAAAATCCTCTTCTTATTTTCGTCGGTTTTCTTTCCCATTTCATTTTTTCCCTTTCTGAATGCGATAAACCGGTTGGTTATTTATTTTCAACTCCAAACCCGACTCTTCCACCCTTTTTTCGATTTGTCCCTGGCGGCTGGCTTCGGTTAAATCGGATGAAATGTCGAGCGACTCATACTTGGCGTCCTTCAACTCAACCTTCAGGCGCTCCATCTCTGCGATTCGCTGCAAAACCGTGTACCGGTGGCTGATAAACAAAATCATAATGACAACCAGAACCACGATAAAGGTGAGGTTCCTGACGAAAAAATTTTCCGTCAACACATTCCCTCCGAAAACGTGCACGAACGATTTTCTAATGTTGTCCAACTTCACTTTCATAGCCTTGCGGGGAGCCCCTCCCCCGTTATATTTTCTCCGCAATTCGCAGTTTGGCACTTCTCGAACGCGGATTGTCCGCTTGCTCTTCCTCCGTCGGGACAATCACTTTCCGGTTGATCAATTCAAACGGAGTTTCCCTGTTGCCGTAAAAATCCTTGATGACATGCCCCTCGAAATTTCCGGCCTTAAAGAAATTCTTCACCAGCCGGTCCTCCAGCGAATGGTAGGAAATAACACTGAACCGCCCTCCGGGCTTCAGCATCTCCAACCCCTGTTCCAACATTTCCTTCAGCGCTTCCAGTTCGTCATTCACCTCAATACGCAACGCCTGAAAAGCCTGAGCCAGGGTTTTGTTTTCTTTTTCACGAAAGGCGAACGGTTTCATAATCTCCAGAAAATCGGAAACGGAACCGATCTTTTTCGACCGGCGATAGACAGCAACAGCCGTTGCAATTTTCCGCGCACTTTTCAATTCCCCGTAAAAGAAAAAAATATCCGACAACTTCTCTTCCGGATATTCGTTCAAAACATCAGCGGCTGTTTTTCTGGATAGCCGGTTCATGCGCATATCCAGGTCTCCCGGCAACCGGAAGGAAAATCCCCGATCCGAATCGTCAAAATGATGCGACGACACCCCCAGATCGGCAAGAATCCCATCCACCTCATCCACCCGGTGATAGCGCAGAAAATTCTTCAAAAATCGAAAATTGCTTTTTACGAATGTGAAACGCGGGTCCTGGATATGGTTCTGGTATGCATCTTCATCCTGGTCAAAGGCAAGCAGCCTGCCATTCTTTCCCAACCGTCTCAGTATTTCTTTCGAGTGTCCGCCCCCGCCAAATGTCACGTCAACATAAACCCCGTCGGGACGGACATTCAACCCGCCCACACTTTCCTGAAGCAATGCCGGTATGTGATATATTTTTAAACCCATGGACACATCAGGACATCAGCTCTTGCAATCTTTCCGAAAACTCATCGGGATCAACCAGCGGCTTTTCGAGCTTTTCTTTCGCCCATATCTCAATCGTATCATCCACACCCAGAAAACGAACTTCAGACTCGATACCCGCCAATGCCATGTAGCGCTTAGGGATTAAAATCCGTCCGTTCGCATCCATCTCAAGCCGTTCGGCGTCGAGCACAAACTGACGGAAAACCTGTTGCTGCTCCTTGTTCCACTTGTTAAGCCGGCCCCTGAGTGTTTCGATCTCGTTTTCCCAGACCGTACCGGGATAAAGCACCAGACAATCCTGAAAAATATCCTTGCGAAGCACCAAAAACTCTTCGTCAGCACCCTGCAGGCGCTTACGAAAAACCGCAGGCACAAATATCCGCCCTTTTGCATCGGCTTTGGCTTCAATATTTCCCAGGAATTGCAACACTATATTCTTAATTCCATGATTTTTGCGGTAAAATTACAAAATAAATCCACTTTTCCCCACTTTTCCACACATTATTTTTAATAAAGTTATC